>JAUMDJ010000065.1:0-16659 GCA_032121895.1 Chloroflexota bacterium
CGGTTGCTCGCGGCGCGCTCCTGGGCGCCAGAGGGAATTCAGGGGTTCTGCTCTCGCAAATCCTGCGCGGACTACCTCAAGCGGTCAGAGGGCGGAAGCGCGCTCGCGCGGCAGAGATCGCAAACGCACTCTCGATCGGCGTGCTCCACGCCTACAGCGCCGTTGCAACACCCACAGAGGGGACGATTCTCACTGTTGCGCGCGAAGTTGCATCGAGCGCGCTGGCAGATGCGGAAGGATCAACCGAGCTTCGACCATTCCTCCTCCGTGTTGCCGAGAGTGCTCGCATTTCGGTGGAGAAGACGCCAATGCTTCTCGCCGTGCTCCGAGAAGCAGGAGTCGTTGATTCGGGAGGCACCGGGTTGCAACTGATTCTTGAGGGGATCGCAGATGTCCCGTCGGTTGCTCCATCGGCATCCTCGGAAGATGCTGAGCCAGCGAGAAGTGCGCACGTTCCCACTCCGGCACTACCATTCCCAACTACGGGCGGAGATGGCGCTCCAGGTGAGTATGGATACGAGACGGTCTTCATCCTCCGCGCCACAGAGGCTCCACTCGACCTCGTCAAGATACGTGCCGACCTTGAACGCATCGGAGAGAGCGTACTTGTCGCTGGTGATGCGTCGGTCTGCAAGGTGCACGTGCACAACCTGCAGCCAGATCAGATCCTCGCCTATGGGATTGCTCATGGCGATGTCCGTGGCGTAACGATTGAGAATCTTGACCAGCAAAGTTCCGAACGCGCCACTGGACATGGTGCCTTTACTGACCTCTCTACGCGCGTTGGCGTTGCCAGCGCAACGCCTGACAAGGGGCCTGAGCCCGGCACAGCGATCGTTGCGGTCGCTGCAGGGAGTGGACTTGCTGCGATCATGAAATCGGCGGGGGCCTCGCAGTTGGTGCACGGTGGCCAAACGGAGAACCCTTCGGCAGCGGAGATTGCCACCGCAATCAACGCAACAGGACGGCGCGATGTCATTGTGTTTCCGAACAACGGGAACATCGTGCTCGCAGCGCGCCAGGCCGCAGACCTGGTTGCGGCGAACGTGACCGTCGTCCCAACGCGTAACGCAGCCGAGGGAATTGCGGCGCTCCTGACCTGGGATCCTTCACTCCCCTTAGATGTTGCGCTGAAGCAGTTTGAAACTGCACGAGCAGGTGCGAGAACATTCCGCATTGTGCAGGCGGTGCGCGATGCGGTGGTGAAAGGGGTCAGCGTACGCAACGGCGAAGTGATGGCGCTTGATCCTGTTGACGGGATCGTTGCCACTGGTCAAGACGAGATTGAGGCGCTCACCCGTGCGCTGCAGGGAGAGAAGGCGGAGTTGATCACGCTCTACCTAGGAGCGGATGTTGACGCGGTCGCCGGCGAGCGCATGGCTGAAGCTGCTCGTGGAGTCATTCGCGGCGTGGAAGTGGAGCTCGCGCGTGGCGAACAGCCAATCGAGCGGGTGCTCGTGAGCTTGGAGTGAGCGCCGACCCGAGCGGCCTGCCGCTCAAGGGGCTCGGCCTGCCCGGCGGGGCGAGCCTGCTGCGGGGTCTTGCTCGACTAGGGGTCCATAGTGTGGGAGATCTTCTCCTCTATCTTCCGCGGCGCTACGAAGACCGCCGAGCAATCACACCGGTTGCTGAACTTGTAGGCGGAAGCCCTGCAACGGTTCGCGTGCGGGTTGTTGATGTTCGCGTCGAAAAGACCTGGCGACGAGGGGTGCAACGAACGATCGCCACACTCGCCGACGAGAGCGGTGTGGTGGAAGCGATCTGGTACGGCCGTCGCTTCATTGAGCGTCGCCTCCACCCAGGCGCTGAGATCGTCGCCTCCGGCCGCGTGAAGGCGATTGGGTGGCGGGCCCAGCTTGAAGCGCCAGAGTTCAGCGCGCTTGAAGGGGGCGAGAGCGTCAATGCAGGGCGAATCGTTCCGATCTATCGGCTGACAAAGGGGGTGACGGCACTCAGCCTTCGTGCGGCGGTACGCCAGCTGATTGATCAATTCGGTGCGGAGCTCATAGATCCGCTTCCCGCCGATGTGCGCACCAGACACGAACTGATGCCGCTCGCCGCTGCGCTGACGGAGGCTCACTGGCCGAGTGAGTTTGAACAGCGCGATGCCGCACTCCGTCGCCTCGCTTTTGACGAACTTCTCGCGGTGCAGCTGTCACTCGTTCGCCGACGGCGCCGTCGAGCGAAAGGTGCGGCGCCGTCCATTAAGGTCCCTCAGCACGACCGCGCAGAGATTGAAGAGTCGATTCGTAGCGGACTTCGACGCGAGGGAGCCTCCACGCCAGCTCCGCTATGGACATCAGATCAGTCAGCGGCGATCGATGCCATCTTGACGGACCTCGCCGCTGGCGAGCCAATGCTGCGCCTCTTGCAGGGTGATGTTGGTACGGGGAAGACGGCGGTTGCACTTGTGGCGGCCGCTGCCGCCGCGCGTGCAGGTCTTCAGTGCGCGATGCTGGCGCCAACGGAACTCCTCGCACGGCAGCACGCTGCCACCGCGACCAGACTCTTCGCGCCACTCGGGATTCGCGTTGACCTACTGGTAGGAAGCGCCTCTGCGGCAGAGCGTCGCAGCGTTCGCGCGGCAGCCGCCGATGGGAGCACCGCTCTTCTTATCGGAACCCACGCCCTCTTCTCTGAGGCGACGCAGTTCGCCTCGCTTGGACTCGTCATCGTTGACGAGCAACATCGATTTGGTGTGGAGGAGCGAGCCCAGCTAACCGCAAAAGGGGAGGGGGAGCCGCACCTTCTACTGATGACTGCCACCCCAATTCCGCGGACGATCGCACAGCTTCTCTACGCGGATGTGGCCTCATCGGAGCTACGCGAACTCCCGGCCGGCCGACAGCCAATCCGCACCGCTATCCGCAGTAGTGCAGAACTTGATCGCCTGTGGAGCTTCGTCGCTTCAGAGGCTGGCGCAGGGCGAGGCACCTTTGTGGTGGTGCCACGAATCGGTGATGAGGATCCCGGTGAGGAGCCGAGCGGTGAGAGTGGCGGTGATGCGCTTGAGGCGGCAGGAGAGGCGGGAGTGGTTGAGCAGGCGAAGCGGGTCGCTGCGGCAGCACCAGGCCTCAATGTTGGGGTGGTGCATGGACGGCAGTCGACAGCGGTGCGCAGTGGCGTGATGGACGGCTTCACCCGTGGAGACGTTGATATCGTTGTCGGGACAACGGTCGTTGAGGTTGGCGTTGACGTTCCGCGCGCGAGCGTGATGGTAATCATGAGTGCTGATCGGTTTGGGCTCGCCACACTCCATCAGCTCCGTGGTCGCGTCGGTCGCGGCGGAAGTGAAGGCTGGTGTGTCTTGGTCAGCGATAGCGAGGACGAGGTGGCGCGCGCCCGGCTTGAAGCGATTGAAAGCACGCGAGACGGCTTCCTCCTCGCGGAGCGCGATGTTGAGTTGCGCGGAGAGGGGGACGTACTCGGAACTGATCAGAGCGGCTTGCCGCCCCTTCGAGTTGCCGCGCTCTCGCGCGCCGAAGACCGCGCGCTCGCGGTGGTGGCGCGCACAGAGGCAGAGCGCCTTCTGGATTCCATCGGCCGACCCCTTCCAGCTTCACGTCCACTGATTGAGTCCTACCTTCGCGGATGGCCCACCGCCGTCCTCCTCTCGCGGGAGGGCTGAACGGGTGGCCCAGAAGATTCGCATCATTGCGGGAGCGCTCGGCGGACGCCTTCTTGAGGTCCCTGAGGAGGGGACGCGTCCGTTTGCCGACCGCGTTCGGCAGGCGCTCTTTGCAATCCTTGAGCCGCGCCTCCCTGATGCACGCGTCCTTGATCTATGTGCGGGGAGTGGCGCGGCGGGCCTTGAGGCGCTCAGTCGCGGCGCGCAACACGTGCAGTTCGTAGAGATCTCTCGACGTGCCACCGACGTCATTCGTCGCAATGTTGCCTCACTCGGCCTTGCTGGCCAGACCGAGATCCAGACGTCTGACGCACTCGCGTCGCTGCGCGCACTTGCTGCACGCGGAGCCACCTTTGACCTCATCGTCGCGGATCCACCGTACGACGAAGTGCCCCTGCGCAGTGGCATGCTCGAGCTGATTGCTGCCCCCCCGAGCCCTCTCGCCACAGGTGGCCTTCTGGTCCTTTCTGGACGGCGGGTGAAGGGCGAAACGACACAAGTGGCGCCAAGGGGACTACGATTGGTGCGAGGCCTCACGTACGGTGAGACAGCAATTGATCTCTACGAGCATGAGGGGGCGGAGGAGTTGAGATGAGCGATCGCGTCGGGCTCTATCCAGGAAGCTTTGATCCGGTTACGTTTGGCCATATTGATTTGATTCGACGGAGCCTTCACGTGGTTGATCGGCTCGTCGTTGCGATCTTGCCCAACGCAACGAAAGAGGCGCTGCTCACCCTCGCGGAGCGCGAAGCGCTGCTGCGATCCGTCATCGCCGCGGAACTCGGTGCAGATGTGGCGCGGGTAGAGATCCTCGCTGCATCCAACCTCGCGGTGCGTATTGCAGAAGAGGCGAAGGCGAGCGTGATCATCCGTGGCCTTCGCGCCGGATCAGACTTTGAGGCGGAGCTGCGCATGGCCCATGCAAACCGACTCCTCGCACCATCAATCGAAACGCTCTTCCTCATGACCGCGCCCGAGCATGCGTCAACCTCTAGCCGACTTGTTCGTGAGATCGCGAGATACGGTGGCCCACTCGACCGACTCGTCCCAGAGGGAGTGATCCCTGTGTTGACTGCAGCGGCGCGACGCCACGCCGACGCCAACGGGTGAGCGACCTCAACGAGGCGACGAACACTACTGAGGGAGCGACGCCTGCGCTCTACCTCATTGACTGCTCCCCGTTGCTCGCAGAGCTCCCTGGTGCGAGTTTTAATGTCCCTGAATTCACGCTGACAAGTACGTCGGAAGGAGAGTTGATCCACACAACCGTTCAGGCGCGCGTCGATCGCACAAATCGTGGGGTGCGGCTGATCGCACACGTTCGTGGCGTGCAAGAGGGGGGTTGCGCGCGATGCCTGAGCCCAGCACGCGCTGCCCTTGAGACACGCATCGATGAAGAGGTTCTTGAAGAGCGCCATGCCCAGGGCGAAGGGGAGCGGCTTGGTCGTGGCAACTCGGTCGACCTCGGGCGCATCGCCGTAGAAGGCCTCGACCTCGTCCGTCGGCTGGTTCTGCACTGTGACCCCCTCTGTCCAGAACGGTGTGAACACTGCGGCGCCCCACACCAGACGGAGGAGTGCCCAAAACGGGAAGTAGATCCACGCCTCGCCGTCCTGGGGAGCCTCCTGCCGCCAAGCGGTGAGGGGCCAGGGGCGAAGGGCTGACCCCAGCAGAGCGGCCCTCAGGCGAGCGGTAGCCGAAGCGCGACGAGGGGGCGCGGATCGGGTAGGCTTCGCTCTCCAAGTCCAACCCCCGTGCGGGGCATAGCAGCGAGGTTCATCAGCGATGGGCGTACCGAAGCGAAAGGCATCGAAGTCTCGTCAAGGAGATCGTCGTGCGCATCATGCGCTGACCCTCCCAGCGATGGATCGCTGCGCGCAGTGCGGCGCGACCAAGCGAGCACACCACGCCTGCCTCGCATGCGGCACCTATCGGGGCCGCGAAGTGATCCGACGCCCAGCGCCGGACACGGAACCAACTGACGCCTAGTCCACCCATGGTCGCGCCGCCAGGCCGCGTCCGCCTTGCACTTGATGCAATGGGGGGCGATCACGGTGCTTCTGAAGTTGTTCCTGGTGGGATCGCCTGGGCAAAAGAGAACCCTACCGATGAGCTGATCCTTGTTGGTGATGAGGCGCTCATTCTTAAGATCGCCGGTGGCAGCCTCCCGTCCAACGCTCGGATGGTTCATGGGCCAGATGTGATTGGTATGGACGAGCATCCCGCGCAGGCACTCCGAGAGCGGAAGGGCGCGTCCATCCTTGTGGCAACAAACCTTGTGCGCGAAGGCGAAGCTGATGCGGTGGTCACTGCTGGTCATACGGGGGCGGGGATGGCCGCTGCGGTCTTGCGACTTGGGCGACTCCCTGGTGTTGATCGTCCTGCACTTGCTGTCCAGTTCCTGCTACGAGAAAAACCACTCGTCTTGTTGGACGTTGGGGCGAATCCAGACGCCACGCCAGAGAACCTCTATCAGTACGCGCACATGGGGAGCATCTTCTCTGAGCACGTTCTTGGAGTTTCGAACCCACGCGTTGCCCTTCTCTCTATTGGAGAGGAGAAGGGGAAGGGGGACCAGCGCATCCAGAGGGCTACCGAGTTGCTTGACTTCGCCGATTTGAATTTCACTGGCAACGTTGAGGGCCGCCACCTAGCAGCTGATGAGGCAGATGTCGTGGTCTGTGATGCGGTGCTCGGCAACGTCTCGATCAAGCTTGTTGAAGGCGTCACCACGACGATCACCGACATGTTCCGCCAAGAGTTTCGGCGCCTCCCCTTTGGTCCGATCGCTGCACTCTTGATGCGTCCTGCGATCGCTCGGATCCGAGCGAAACTAGATTACGAGCGCATTGGCGGCGCAATCTTGCTCGGCGTGAAGGGGAGCGTGGTGATCACCCACGGCCGCGCACGAAAGCGCATGGTCACCTTCGCGTGTAGCACCGCCGCTCGCGCGGTTCGCGAAGGCGTGAGTGGTCGCATCGCCAGCGCCCTCGCCGCTGCCCCGCCGGTCGCTGCAGACGGCCTTCCAAGCGGCCCAGCCCCCTCTTGAGATGCCAAGCAAGAGAGTGCCCGCTGCTCCTCGCGATGCAGCACTCCGAATCCGAAGCGCCGGACGGAGGGATGCCCTTACGGCACTCTATGAGGCGGAGTTTGGCCTGCGGAGCGCAGCCGAAATCCTGAGCCGGCGTGCCGACGCAGGCGAAGTGGAGGGTGAACCGCTTCTCATCGCACGCGCGTTGATTGAACTGGTGGAAGCGCAGCGCCCAGGGATTGATGCTGCGCTGGTCCGCCTCGCGCCTGCATTCCCCCTGGCAACGATGACCCATATTGACCGCACGATCCTCCGAGCGGGCCTCGCCGAGGTGGTACACTCGCGCGCGGCGGCGCCTGCGGAGGCACTCGCAGCCTGGACGGCTCTGGCACGCACGTACAGCGGCGAGCCGGCACGAAAACTGGTGAGCGGTGTCCTCGGCACGGCTCATCGGGAGGGAAGCACCGCGTCAGCGGAGAGAGATGGAGGGGCGACCGATGAGCGATAAGGCACAGATCTTCCAGGAGCTTCAGGGCTACATCGTTGAGCAGCTCGGGGTGGAGAAGGAGAAGGTCACCTTGACCGCCGCCTTCATTGAAGACCTCAACGCCGACTCTCTTGACCTTGTGGAGTTCGCCATGGGTCTTGAGGAGAAGTTTGGCGTCACGATTGCTGACGAAGAGCTGACCAAGATCAAGACGGTAGAAGACGCGGTCAACGCGATCGTCGAGAAGAAGGCGTAAGGTGCGGCGGCCTGATGGCCGCCTGGCGCCACCCCTTCGATCGTGAGCCAGGCCGCAGACTCCACGCTTGCCCACGCATCGCAACTCGCGGTGCGCCTCGGCATCCCTGCGGGCGCTGAGGAGCTAATTGGGCTCGCCCTCACGCACCCTTCGCGGCGTCATCAGTCCGGTGCGCATGAAGACAACGAGCGGCTGGAGTTTCTCGGAGACGCCCTCCTTGGGGCTGTGGTGAGTGCCGCGCTGTATCACGCAGATCCGAGCGCAAGCGAAGGTGATCTCTCTGAGCGTCGCGCATCCATCGTGAGCCGGATTGGACTTGCGGATGTGGCCCAACGGATGCGCCTCGACGACGCACTCCTCCTTGGCGAAGGCGAAGCGCAGCGTGGTGGCGCCCAACGTCCAGCCGCGCTCGCCGCAGCACTCGAAGCGATCATCGGGGCTGTCTTCCTTTCGCACGGGTACCAGGCGGCAGAGCGGTTCGTGCTGACACACCTCGCGCAAGAGATCGCAACTCCTCGTGCCTCCATCGGCAAAGGGATCAAGACCATGCTTCAAGAGTGGACGCAGGCGAAAAATGGATCGCTCCCGCGTTACGACATCATTGCAACCAGCGGTCCAGAGCATGAGCGCGTCTATGAGTGCGCGGTGCGAATTGATGGGAGCGAGATTGCACGGGGGAGCGGACCGAGCCGCAGGGCGGCAGAGGCCGCTGCTGCCGAAGCGGCGATTGATCTTCTCGGTGTCACGAAGGAGGCCGTCCGATGAGCCGACTGCGCCTGCGCGAGGTTCGGCTCAGTGGCTTCAAAACCTTCGCTGATAAGACCACGATCGCGTTTACTCCGGGGATCACCGCCATTGTGGGCCCAAACGGCAGTGGCAAGTCAAACATCGTGGATGCACTGCGCTGGGCACTCGGTGAAGCGGGGCGCGGGATTCGTTCCAAGCGCGTCGATGAGGTGATCTTTGCCGGATCGGAGAAGCGTCGCCAGCTGGGACTCGCCGAGGTATCGCTCAGCATCTCCAACGACGATGGGCTCTTTGACCTTCCCTTTACGGAGATTGAGATTGCACGCCGCGCTGATCGTGGCGGAGGGCAGGAGTACCTGCTGAACCGAGAGCGCATCCGGCTCCGCGATCTCAACGAGCTCCTTGATGGCGCGGGCCTTGCAGAGAACGGTCTCCTCTTCATTGGGCAAGGCGCCGTTGACCAGGCACTCAGCCTCCGCGCCGAAGAGCGTCGGGCGCTCGTTGAAGAGTTCGCTGGGACGGCACGCCATGAGCGCCGCCGCTCTCGTGCTGAAGGAGAGATGAAAGAGGCAACCGAGAATCGCGCACGCGTGGAAGAGATCCTTGCCGCGCTGCGACCACAAGAGCGGCGCCTCGCAGCACTGGCGCGTCAAGAGGCGGGTCGAGATGAGCTTCTCGCCGAAGCGGTTGATCGCATCGCAACACTCGGTGCCACGCGCGCCAGCTGGTTCGCATCACGACGCGGAGCCAGTGGCAGCCGACTAACTGAAGTTCGCGCTGAGCTCGGCACCGTGCGCGAATCACTCCGCACTGCCGACAGCGAGGCGAACGCTCGTCGCCTCCGCCTCGCTGAGGCGCGTGTCGCACTTGAAGCGGCGCGAGGAGAACTTGAGTCCGCTCGTACTGCCCGCGAAACTGCAGAGCGCAATCGAGCGCGATCAGATGCGGAGGTGGCGGCGATCGCGCGTGACACCGAACGCCTGAATGCAGAGGTAGCGGAGGCGGAGCGCGAAGTCCTCGCCGTTGAGCAGATCCGGGCGACGGCGGCTCCGGCGGCTGATGCCGAAGCGGCAGCGGCACTCGAGCTCCTGGACGCGGATCTTGCGAGCGCACGACGCGAACTTCGCGCACTGCAGAGCGAGCAGGGCGCGGCTGGTGGCGGTGAGTCAATCGCTCGTGCAGAGCGGGCGCGATCGTCAGAGGTGGCAGAGACGGAGGCTCGGATTGCGCGCATTGAAGCGGAGGGTGAGGCGCTCCGAACCGATCGCGCTGCTGAGGAGCTTGTCGCAGCTACTTCCCGGCGGGATGCCGCACTTGCAACGTATCGTCAGGCGAGCGACGCGGCGACGCGTGCCGCCGAGGAGGCGAGCGCTTCAGAGGCTGCAGAGGCAACGTTGCGAGCGGTTGTAGGCGATCGCGAGCGCGCCGCACGCACCGCTGAGGCTGAGTGCGCATCTATTGAAGGTCGACTCCGCGCGCTTGAGGCGCGACGTACGGCGCTGCAGGAGCGTGCCCTTGCGCGCTCCGCGCGTGCGATTGGCGGCAGGAGCCTCTTAGCTGGCGTTGAAATCCGTGAGGAGGGGCGCAGCGCCGTACTTGCTGCGCTGGGTGCGCTAGCGCGTGGCTTCATTGTCAATCGGAGCGGGGCGTCGCTTCTTGATGATGAACAGGGCGCCCTCCTTATTGAAGGATCGGCGGGAAGACTTGCTGCCGAACATCCAACGCTTCCAGCGCTGAGCGCTGAGGTTGTCAGCGACCCTGATGGGGTGTTAGCTCGGGTCTTGAGCGGCGTTGCCGTGGCTCCATCGGTTGCCGCAGCGCTCGATGCGCTCGCCGACCTACCAGTCGGCGGTTTGATCGTGACACGTGGCGGTGCGGTGATTCGTGCCGGAGGCGTGGTAACCCGTGAGACTGAGCCAGAGGATGCGCTCCTTGACGCCGAGATCTCGCAGCTCGGACGCGAGATTGAGCGACGAACCACTGCCGCCGCCACTCTGCGCAGCGAAGCCTCCACAGAGCAGACCGCGTTGGCCGCCGCCACGGCGCTCGCCGTCAGTCGCCGCTCTGCAGATCTCTCCGCAAGAAGTACGTTGCGGAGCGCCACAGATCTTCGAGCAGAGAGTGAACGCGAGCTGATCGCGGCAGCCCGCACGGCCGCAGACCGAGACGCACGACTGCAGAAGCTCGAGGAAACGCTCAGCGATCTCTTCGCGAGACGAGATGAGCTTCAGGCAAGTGCACTCACAGGGACGGGCTCTGGGAGTGCTGCGCAAGAGTGGCAGGAGAGGATCCGAGAGCTGACCGCACGGCGATTGACGATCTCCGAAGCGGTTGAAGCTGATCGACAGTCGCTCCGCGCATGGGAGCTCGCACGTGCTCGCGGAGATGCCAGTATTGCCGCCGCATCAGCACGTATCGCACGAGCCGCCGAAGAGCGTGGCGCGATGGAGTCGCGAGGCGCAGCACTCCAGGCAGACCGCGTTGAACTTGTTGGACGCTCAGATGCTGCACAGCTCGCAGTCACTGAGCGCGAGTCGTTGGTCCAGCGACTTGCTGAGCAGCAGGAGGCGATTGAGCGCGAGAGCGCGGCTGACGACGAGCGGAAGCGCTCACTGCGCCAGCGCGAATCGGATCTTGATGAGGCACTTCGACCGCTCGAACGCGACGCACAGGGTCTTGAGTTTGAGTACGAGCGCCTGATTGAAGAGTTGGCGGGCGACCTTGTGGCATTCGGGCGGAGGCTCGCAACAGATCCGCGAATCGCCAAGGGCCTCCCAGATGAGTTGCGTGCGGCCCAAGCTGAGGGTGCACCTGAAGGCGAGTTCGAAGAGGTGTCGAGTGAGGAGCGTTCGGCACAAGATGCGGTTGCGCGCGCACAGGCGGCGGCGCTTCTTGATCATTGGGGTTCCGAAGGACTCCGATCTGGAACTCCCGCTGAGCCCGCGGATCCAGAGCAGGTGCGCGCGCTGGAGAGGTTGCGCCGAAAGATCGGACCACTCGATGCTGCTGGGGCGAGTGTTGCGATTGAACATCGCGAACTTCGTGAACGTCTCGAGAGCCTTGAAGCGCAGACTGGCGATCTTGACGGTGCCATTGCCAAGGCCTCCGCACTCATGGCTGAACTCGACACGCTCGTTGAGAGCACCTTCACGGAACAGTTCACCGCACTTCAAACGACATTCGCTGCAAACTTCCAGCTCCTCTTTGGTGGCGGCGATGCTCAGTTGCGACTGACGTCAGAGGAGGGGGTGCGCCGACCTGGCGTTGAGATTGATGCCCGACCGCCACTTAAGCGACGACAACAGCTCTCACTCCTTTCAGGCGGTGAGCGCGCACTTACGGGTGTGGCGCTGCTGCTCGGGATGCTTGCCGTGCGCCCACTGCCATTTGTGGTCTTGGACGAAGTTGACGCCGCCCTCGATGAGGCGAACGTCACTCGATTTGGTGACGCGATCCGTGAGCTCAGTGAGCGCACACAGGTGGTGGTGATTACGCACAACCGCGGCACGGTCGAGGTTGCCGACAGCCTCTGGGGCGTGACCGCGGGAGAGGATGCTACGAGTCGTGTCTTTGGCCTGCGTCTTGACGAGGCGAAGCGGATCGCTGACGCCGCACGAGCGGAGCGCGAGGCGGCACGTTGAAACTCGCCTTCTGGCGAAAGAGCACGAACGAAGAGAAGGCGAGCATCAGTGCCGCTGCCGCCCCTTCAGGCGGCGGAATCCTGCAGGCCTTACGCAGATCACTCGCACCCGAACCCAATTGGAGTGAACTAGAGCGCGCCCTTATCCAAAGCGATGCTGGAACGGGCGTCGCAGCAGGGCTGATCAGCGCCGCGCGTGAGGCTCAGGGTGGCACGGGTCGTGAGCGGTTGCGCACGGCGCTTCTCGACCTAATGCGCGAGGAGTCGCCGAGTGATGCACCAAGTACAGCGAGCAGCGAGCAAGTGATCCTCCTGGTCGGCGTGAATGGAGCTGGAAAGACAACGTCAGCGGCAAAGCTCGCGGCACGTGCAAAGGCTGCGTCACTGCAGCCCATCCTTGTCGCCGCGGATACGTTCCGTGCAGCGGCAATTGATCAGTTGCGTCTCCTCGCCGCTCGAGAGGGGGTGCCGATTGCCGAAGGGAAGCCGGGCGGTGACCCTGCGGCTGCGATTCACGATGCGTTGACCCAGGCGAACGCGAAAGGTCTGCACCCGGTGATTATTGATACCGCAGGCCGTATGCAAACCAAGACTGGTCTCATGGATGAGCTCACCAAGATGCGCCGAGTGATTCAGAAGCTCGCACCAGACGCTGACGTTGAAGTGCTCCTTGTCATTGACGCAACGGCTGGACAGAACGGGCTGGCGCAGGCGAGCGGGTTCAATCGCGCAGCAGGAGTAGATGGCGTGATCCTCACGAAATTAGATGCTGGTGCGCGTGGTGGCGTTGCGCTGGCTGTGCGTCGCGAACTCGGCCTCCCAGTTCGCTGGGTGGGTGTGGGGGAGCGAGGGAGTGATCTCCTCCCGTTCGATGCAGACGCCTTTGTGGACGGGCTCTTAGGCGACGCGGTCTAGTGCGCGCGGGAGCTCGCTGATTTTCTGGACGCGTCCCAGTTTGGTTAGCCCAATCACGACACCGGCGGCGATGGAGGCAGCTGCGCCAAGGTAGAGCGCCGCACCGCTTCCGGCGACAGAGCCACCGATCACCCCGCCGGCAACGATGCCCGTCAGTCTCCCGAGAAGGCTCACCCCTTCAAACGCGGCGTTGGCGCGTCCCTGCAGCGCGTCAGGGAGGACACGACTACGAATCGCACCCTGGTTCGCCTCCCAGACGGTTTCAAAGCCATCGCTGAGGAACTGGTGCGCAACAAGGAGGGCGATGCCGGCAAGCGAAGCACCTGGCGCGAGGGGGACGAGCGCAAGGCCAACCCCTACGATCACCAAACTCACGCTGATCGCACGACCCGTGCCGAGGGCGAGTGAGATTCGCTCCGTGAGCAGCCCGCCAGCGAATGACGCGATGCCGCCGCTAGCGATGATAAAGCCGACCACTTCGGGGCTGAGGCCAAGCGTTCGAACGACATAGATCATGTAGGCCGAGCGGAAGAGGCCGAAATAGATGCCGATCGCTGCACTTGAAGCGATCAGGGGTCGCAAGATTGGGATTGCCCAGGTGCGTCGAAGGCCCTCTTCTGCCTCCACCAGAAAGCTCTGGCGCGTTGTCGCCTTCGGCAGGCGCGGCTCTCTGACGCGGAGTGCGGTCAGCAGGAACGCGGAGGCAACATACGTGAGCGCATCCACGCCGATGGCGGCTGGGCCTCCAATACTGCCGACCAAGAGGCCTGCGGCACCGAAACCGAAGAACTCTGCAGCACCTCGGATTCCGAGCACCTTGGCGAGCACGGAGCGCAGATCGGGCGTGGGAACAAGTCCAGCAAGATAACTTCGCTCGGCAATATCAAAGGCCGTACTGCACGCTCCAGTTGCGGCACTGACCAGGATGAGGTGGAAGAGCGACACGCCGCCGGTCATGAACGCAGCAAGCGGGATGCTTGCGAGGAGCAGTGCGCGGAGAAGATCGGCGGCGATCATGACTGGTCGACGGGGGAGGCGATCAATCCAAACGCCGGCAATCTGGCTCGCCAGCGTCGCTGCGATAAGGTCCACCCCTGCGATGATGGCCGCCTCCTCGGCAGAGATTCCAAGTCCGATGATTGCGAGCAGCGGGAGGGCTGCACGCGTGATGAACGATCCGAACGTGGAGGCGGATTGCGCCGCCATCAGGATGCGAACATCGCGGCGAACGGCGGTGCTAACCCCCGCACGCCGCACGGCGACCCCACCCCTCTTCTTCATTCTCGCAGCGTACACTCCTCATATGTTCGATGCGCTTGGAAGCAGGCTCCGCGCTTCACTGCAACGGCTTGGCGGAAGGGGCCGCATCAGTGAGGCTGATCTCGAGGCGGGTCTTGCGGAGATCCGTACTGCGCTCATTGATGCTGACGTTGCGCTGACCGTTACTGATTCGCTCATTGCGTCAATGCGCACCCGCGCACACGACGAAAAGGTGGTCGGCGGCATAGGGAGTGGAGATCGTTTAGTTGCGATCGTTCATGCGGCACTCACCGAGGCGCTTGGCGGCTCAGGTCGAGAACTTGACCTGCGCGAGCGAACGGTGAGCATCCTACTCCTCGGTCTCCAAGGTGCAGGGAAGACCACAACCGCCGCGAAGCTTGCGCTACGACTCCTTCGCGATGGGCGACGCCCGCTTCTCGTTGCGGCAGATCCGAGGAGGCCCGCAGCGGCTGAACAGTTGGCGCTTCTTGGCGCTGCAATCGGCGTACCTGTCCACCGCGAACCAATCGGCACCCCAGTGGCAGAGATTGGTCGCCGTGCGCTGGAATCGGCGAAGAAGCTTGGACGCGACCTCCTCATCATTGACTCGTCGGGACGGACCACACTTGACGAGGAGTTGATGCGCGAGCTCGCTGACTTGCGCGCAGCGGTGAACCCGCGCGAGCGCATCCTTGTTTTAGACGCGGCAACTGGACAACAGGCGCTTCGCGTTGCTGAGGGGTTCAAGGAGGCGGCGGATCCGACCGGCCTCATCTTGGCGAAGCTCGATGGCGACGCTCGTGGCGGCGCAGCACTCTCGATTGCGGGAGGTGCCGGCATCCCCGTCCTTTATCTCGGGACCGGTGAGCGCCCTGAAGCCCTTGAGCGCTTCCATCCCGATCGCATCGCTGGCCGCATCCTCGAAATGGGAGATCTCGCAACGCTTGCAGAGATCGTGCGCGATGCTGGCGGTGATCCACGCGCACCCGTTGCGACAAAGAGCGGGAGTGGCGCACCGAAGGGCGAGCTGACCTTCTCCGATCTGCTCGAACAGTTGCGACAGATGTCCTCAATGGGCCCGATCGGACAGATCGTCAAGATGATTCCGGGTATGGGGGGTGTAGCTGCCCAGGCCGAAGAGGCGGTGGCGGCGGGGGAGTTGAAGCGGGCGGAAGCGATCATCCTCTCCATGACGCCCACCGAGCGTGAGAACCCATCACTACTCTCCATTCCTCGACGTCGCCGCATCGCTGCAGGGGCCGGCCGAGCGATTGAAGAGGTGAACCGTTTGGTCAAGCGCTTGGATGAGATGCGGCTCCTAATTCGAAGAACGGGGGGGATTGACCCTGCGCGACTCGCTGGCGGGGGCGGGGGGCTCCCGGGGAAGCACGCGGGCGGTCACATCCGTCCGAAGGAGGATCGGAAGGGGAAGAAGGCTCGCCGCAAGGGGGGTCGGCGGTAGGGGGCGGTGCCCCTGATGCGCAGGTCACCTTGAGCGGCTACTATCCCCAGACACACACCCCACCGCTTCGGGGTTACTCGCCTGGCGACCGCCAGGCCCACGGAGGAAGATGCACGGATGAGCGTTCGAATCAGGTTGACACGAGTTGGAGCCACAGGACAGCCGTCGTACCGCGTGGTCGCGACCGATCGGCGTCGTGCGCGCGATGGGCGTTCGCTGGAAACCCTCGGGCACTACAACCCCCGCACCGAGCCAATGACGCTCGTCCTTGATCTGCCGAAGGTGGATGCATGGATTTCAAAAGGTGCGCAGCCATCTGAAGTTGTCGGCAAGTTGATTGCCAAGGCACGCGCTGGCGGAGCATCTGCTGGCGGAAAGACAGGCCCGAAGGCCGCAGAGAAGGGCTATACCGCCCCAGGAACTCGACCGGTGGTTGAAGAGCCGACGGTCGTTGTTGAAGCGGCACCAGAGGCACCGACGGAACTCGCCGCCGAAGCAGCGGCAGA
Organism: Chloroflexota bacterium; assembly: GCA_032121895.1. Classification (GTDB taxonomy): domain Bacteria; phylum Chloroflexota; class Limnocylindria; order Limnocylindrales; family Limnocylindraceae; genus Limnocylindrus. Next base: position 15,933 of record JAUMDJ010000065.1, read on the forward strand.
GGTCGCCACTGAAGAGGCTGCGGATGCAGTTGCAGATGCGACTCCAGCAGCAGAAGCACTAGCAGCTGTTGAGCCGACTGCTGAAGTTGCGGCAGAAGCACCAGCAGAGGAGGCGTAAGTGCCAGCAGCAGAGCTTGTCGCCTACGTCGCGAAGTCACTTGCAGATAATCCCGATGGGGTGAGTGTTGAGGTGGAAGAGGACGGCGACTCCGTTGTCCTTCGCCTGATCGTTGATGAAGACGACATGGGTCGCGTCATTGGCCGAAATGGCAGCATCGCCAAGGCAATGCGGAGCCTGCTCAAGGTGATCTCCAATCGGACCGGAGAGAACTACGTCCTCGAAATCGGCTGACGCCGTCCGCGATCTGCGCGTTGCGCAGGTTCGTGGAACGCGCGGGCTTGACGGCACACTCCGCCTTGAGATCCTTACCGATCACCCTGACGAGCGCTTTGTCGTGGGGAAAACACTTCGTGTTGAAGAGAGCGATCGAGAGCTTACGCTCACCGAGTGGAACCCCGCCTCGCCTGGCGCGTTCGCACGATTCGCTGAGATTCCAGATCGCGGCACCGCACAAATCCTTATTGGGAGCTATCTCTTGCTCCCTCTCGCTGCAGACCCCGGTGAGCCCGGACGCGTGTATTGGGACGAAGTGATCGGCGTCCAGGTGAGTGACAGAGAGGGTGCGGTGATCGGAACCGTGATCGATTGCTACCGAGCCGGTGGGGC
>JAUMDJ010000066.1:0-4048 GCA_032121895.1 Chloroflexota bacterium
ACTTCATCAGCTTCCTGATCCTTGAGACGGGAATGCTCGGCGTCTTCCTCTCACTGGATCTCTTCCTCTTCTACATCTTCTGGGAGATCGTCTTGGTTCCCATGTATCTCATCATCGGCATCTGGGGTGGTGCTGATCGCATCTACGCCACCATTAAGTTCGTCCTCTATACGCTGGTCGGCTCGCTCCTCATGCTCGTCGCCATCCTCGCCACCGCGTTCAGCCACCAAGTGGCGACCGGATCGTGGGAGGGTGCATTTGACCTCCTTGCGCTGCGCGGGACGATCACTGACCCAACGCTGCAGACCCTTGCGTTTGCGGCCTTTGCGCTCGCGTTTGCGATCAAGGTGCCAATGTTCCCGTTCCACACCTGGCTCCCCGACGCGCACGTACAAGCGCCAACTGCAGGGTCAGTGATCCTTGCTGGCGTGCTGCTGAAGCTCGGTGGCTACGGGTTTATCCGCTTCGCGATCCCGCTCTACCCGCAGGCTGCACAGGACTTTGCGCCACTCATGATCGCGCTCTCGGTGATCGCCATCATCTACGGCGCGATCGTTGCCATTGTCCAGACCGACCTGAAGAAGTTGATCGCATACAGCTCGGTCAGCCACATGGGTTTTGTCACGCTTGGCATCTTCTCGTTCAATCAACAGGGGGTCGACGGTGCCATTTTGCAGATGCTGAACCACGGACTCATCACCAGCGGACTCTTCCTCCTCGTTGGCATTGGTTACGAGCGCACGCACGATCGTGAGATCGCGAAGATGGGTGGCTGGGCTTCACGAACGCCGGTGTACGCCGCGCTCTTCGGCTTCTTCCTCTTCGCCTCGGTTGGCCTCCCCGGCCTCTCCGGCTTTGCTGGCGAATTCCTCGTGCTGCTCGGCGCATTCCTCGTGAATCCGATGGTCGCTGGCGCAGCAACGCTCGTGATGATCCTCGCCGCCGTCTATCTCCTCTGGCTCTACCAGCGCGTCTTCACCGGCGAGCTCTCCCCGTTCCTGAAGGGTCTCGGCGCAAAGCTGACTGATGTCACGCCAATTGAGATCGCCACCCTTGCCCCACTCGCCGCCATGATCGTCGCCTTCGGCATCCTCCCCGCGCTCCTTACGGGCGCATTTGCACCGAGTGTGGCGCAGTTCTTGATGTACGCGGCGGGAGGAGTGGCCCCATGAACGACCTACTTACGATTGCACCACTCCTGAGCGTTGGACTCACCGCGGTTGCGGTGCTCCTGAGCGACGCCATCACGCCAAACCGAAAGTACGCGCCAATCTCTGTTGCGCTCGCTGGCCTCGGGGTCACCGCGTGGATCCTGCTCCAGCAGAGCGGCGGCGTCGTAACGGCACTCAATGGCGCATACGTTGGCGGCCCGTTTGTTGCCTACCTGGGACTCCTTGGCGCAGCGATCGTGGCAATCACGCTTCTGATAAGTCCAGACCATCTGTTTGCGCGCGGATACCCAAGTGCCGAGTTCGCCGCCACCCTTCTATTTGCGCTCTGCGGAACAATCCTTCTCGCTGCGGCGGCAGATCTTGTGACGCTCTTCATTGCACTCGAACTGATGGTGATCCCTGGGTACCTTCTCGCTGGATTTGCAAAGCGTGATCCGCTCAGCACGGAGGGTGCCGTCAAGTACTTCTTGCTCGGGAGCTTCTCCAGCGCAATTCTGCTCTTCGGCATCGTGCTCCTCTGGGGGGCAACAGGAACCGCATCACTGACCAAAATTGCAATCAGCCTCACGTCGCTCAACACTGGTGTTCCACCAGCCGTTGCTGTGGCGCTTGCACTTATCACGACCGGATCTGCATTCAAGATTGCCGCAGTTCCGTTCCACTACTGGACACCAGATGCGTATCAAGGATCACCCACCCCAATCACTGGCTACCTCTCCGTTGGTCCAAAGATTGGTGCGTTTGTCTTGCTCATCAAGCTCTTCTTGATTGCACTGTTGCCGCTTGCAGAAGTTTGGATCCCCGTCATGGTCATTCTTGCCGCGGCAACAATGACGCTCGGCAATCTTGTTGCGCTGACACAAGGGAACGTCAAGCGCATGCTCGCCTACTCATCGATCGCGCATACCGGGTACTTAATGGTCGGTATCGTTGCAGCGGGTGCTGGCGAAGCATCTGGGATTGCGGGCATTCTCTTCTACGGCGCCGCATACGCACTGATGAACCTCGGTGCATTCGCGTTCCTCGCCGTGATTCAAGGGCGACCGGGTGCAACGGTGCAACTAAGCGATCTCGCTGGACTTGGTCGAAAGCATCCACAGATTGCACTGCTCGCCGCACTCTTCCTGCTTAGCCTCACCGGCATCCCGCCGACGGCCGGCTTCTTTGCAAAGGCGTACGTCATCTTGAGCGCGGTGCAGGCGGGAGGACTCGCAGCCGTCTTGGCTATCGTTGCGGTACTTAATGCGGCGATCGCCGCCTTCTACTACCTCCGTGTCATCGTCTATCTCTTCATGCGTGACCCAGCGGAGACGGATGTGCAGGTCGCCACCGCGCCGCTCATTCGCGCGGGTCTGCTGATCGCCGCCGCTGGCACGATCCTGCTCGGCCTCCTCCCAGGCGGACTGATCGAGGCGGTCGTTCAGGCGCTTGCCAGCTAGCCTCCACTGGAAGCACAACGCCCCGCACCGCCCTGTGGGCTTGTAACAAATCTCCCACCCCCGCGCTCGCATCAGCAAAAACTCATATAAACTTCCGCTATATGGAAGCCGTACAGGTCAGGGGCCAGCGATGAGCGCGAAGAGTGCCACCGTGCATTCAGCCGCGCTCCGCGAGGCGGCCGGTGAGCGCTTCGTGATCGAGGCGGCCCGCCGCGTGCACCGGGCACTTGGGGACACGAATCGGCTTGACCTAGTGCGCCGACTCGCGCAAAGCCCCGCCACCGTCACCGAACTGATTGAGTCCACCGACCTCTCCCAGCCTCTGGTGAGCTGGCACCTGCGCCGACTCCGCAGCGCAGGACTCGTCACGAGTGAACGCGCTGGTCGCGAGTCCATCTACACGCTTCGAACGGAGACGATCGCCGAAGGGCACGCGCTGATGCTCGCCGCACTCGGCGTGGCTAACCCTGCCGCCTGGGTTGCACCCGAAGCGGCGCTGCCAAACGCACAACCGCTCGTTGATGCCGTTCGCGCGGAAGAGGGGTGAGCATGGCGAGCCGCGCAACCGAAGGGAGCCTCTTCACCGGCGACGAGCGCGCGCGCATTAAGCGTATCGGTGAACCGATTGCGCTACTCCTTGGTCGGCTCGGCTTTACACCAGATGCACTCACCGTTGCCGGGTTCGGCATTGTCCTCGCCGCGGCGGTTGCCGCCGCAGCGGGCCAGTGGGTTCTCACCGCACTGATCTTGATCTTCGGCACGCTCTTTGACGGACTTGATGGAACGCTCGCGCGCGCTACAGGAAAGACAAGCAACTTTGGCGCCTTCCTTGACTCAACCATGGATCGAGCTGGCGAAGCGGTGATTTATGCCGGCATTGCCGCGGGAGCCGCCGCGAGCGGTAGGACCGAAGTGATTGGTCTCGCAACGCTCGCGCTTGGACTCGGATCCCTCGTGAGCTACGTACGCGCGCGTGGCGAAGGGCTCGGCGTCTGCGCAAACATCGGAATTGCGCAGCGCGCTGAGCGCGCCGCAGTCTTGATTGCCGGTCTTCTTGCTGGCGGCGCTCTCAGCACAACATGGCTCACCGCCGCACTCGCACTTATCTCAGTTGCCTCTGCGATCACCGTGGTGCAGCGGATTCGATTCATCCGCGCCGGGCTCGCAGCAGTTGAGCACGCGGCAGCGCAAGGGAAGGCTTCGCCGCGCCGATAGCGGCAGTTTGATGCTCGCCGCTGGCGTTGCCAGCGGTAAGTGAAGGTGGGGCTGATCGTCAGCTCCGCAAAAGAACGGTAGTAACAAGGGGGTACGGAACATGATGGAAATGAACGGGCCGCGGGCCCAATGGAACGCACGACCGGCGCCAACAACGCCGGTTAAGGCAACCAACCCAATCCGCGTGGCAATTGCGGGCGTGGGGAACTGCGCGAGCAGCCT
>JAUMDJ010000067.1:0-2885 GCA_032121895.1 Chloroflexota bacterium
CCCCTGCTAGGATTCCTCAAATGCGCAAGTACACGCCCTATATGATCCTGGCGATCGGCCTCCTCGCCTTGGCGATTGACCTACTCCCAAACCTTCGTCTCCCAGACAGCCGCGCCCCAGGAGGGTCGCGCCTCATTGAGACGAAGCTCGGTCTTGACCTGCGCGGCGGACTTCGTGTTGAGTACCAGGTGCAGCCAGTTGGCGACGTGGTCGCTACGCCAGCGGACGTGGCAACCATTCGAGACATCATCGAGCGTCGCGTGAACTCAACCGGTGTGGCGGAGCCGCTCGTGCAGACGCAAGGGAGCGATCGCATCATCGTGGAGCTCCCAGGGGTTAGTGACCCTGATGCTATCCGTGCCCTTCTCGGCACAACCGGCCGCCTAGACTTCGTCCCGCTACCTCCAGAGATTTATGGTTCCGTCGATATTGCGACGGGCCAAGCAACGCCGGGAACAAAACCGGTTCCTGGTCAGGGTGCACTTCTCGACGATGCAACACTCACGCCCCTCTTCTCGGGCGATCAGATTGCCAGTTCGGACGTGGCAACGGACGATGTTGGCCAGCGCGTCGTTGCCTTCACGCTCAAGCAAGAGGGAGCTGACCTCTTTGCCACCTACACGGGCGCCAACCTTGGCTCGTACTTTGCGATCGTGATTGACGGGACGGTAGTCTCAGCGCCGTACATTCAAAGTGCCATCACGGGTGGTGAGGGACAGATTAGCGGCAGTGGCGCGGCAGGCTTCGCGTTTGAAGAGGCGAACAGCCTCGTGACGATTCTCAAGTTCGGTTCACTCCCGTTCCCAATCGCTGAAGTTGGCGTCACCGACGTCAAGGCGACGCTCGGCGCCGCCTTCCTCGATCAAGCGCTCTTCGCAGGAGCGGTTGGCATCCTGCTCGTCTTCCTCTTCATGCTCTTCTACTATCGGCTCGCTGGTGTTGTCGCTTCGGTGGCGCTTATCTTCTACATGCTTATCGTGCTCGCCCTCTTCCGTATCGTTCCCGTCACGCTGACGCTGGCAGGGATCGCGGGCTTCGTTCTCTCCATCGGCATGGCCGTGGACGCCAATATCTTGATCTTTGAGCGCACAAAAGAAGAGCTTCGTATCGGCAAGAAGATTGTTCCCGCCGTTGAGGCGGGATTCAGCCGAGCATGGAACTCTATTATCGATTCAAACGTTTCAAGCTTGATTACTGCGCTCATCCTCTTCTACTTTGGATCATCCACGATCAAGGGCTTCGCGCTCGTTCTCATCATCGGCGTTCTTTGCTCCATGTTCACTGCGATTACGGTGACCCGCGTGATCCTGAGAGGAGTGATCAGTCGCTCGCGCTTCGCATCTCCTCATCTGTATGGAGTTGAGAAGGTTCACCACACGGGGACAGAGGTCGCTCGTGGATAAGATCATTGCGCGCAAGCGCTGGTTCTTCCTCTTCTCACTCCTCCTCACTATTCCTGGGCTTGCCTTTATTGCGGCCACTCCACTGACTGGTGGAGATGTTGGACTGAAGTTCTCCGTTGAATTCACGGGCGGAACAGTCTGGGAGTTCAAGCTTGAGGAGTCGTCCGAGCCAGCGATCATTCGAGATGCTGTTGTTGCCGTGGGGCACCCAGAAGCCCAAGTCACGGAAGGGGAGGGGGGCTTCCTCCTCCTGCGTACCAAGTCACTCGATCTGCAATCCGGCAGTGCCCCTGATCCGTCACAGCCCGCAGGCGCAGAGCTCGCAAAGATTCGTGGCGCAATCGTTGCCGCTGCGGGCCCGATTGCTGAGGAGGGCTCGCTCTCTACGGTTGGCCCTGTGATCAGCCAGGACCTGACCCAGCAGGCGCTCCTCCTCGTCGTCCTTGGATCCCTCGGAATCGTGCTCTGGATGACCTACCGATTCCGAAACGTGCGTTTCGGGGCTGCGGCGCTGGTCGCGCTCCTGCATGATGTGATCGTCACGGTTGGCTTCTTTGCGGTCGCTGGAACCTTCTTCAATATTGAGATTGATGCTCTCTTTATCACCGCCATGCTGACGATCATCGGCTTCTCTGTGCACGACACGATCGTGGTCTTTGACCGCGTCCGTGAGAACGTTGCTCGGTATGCTGGCGCCCCATTCGCTGAGATCGTGAATCACTCAATCGTGCAGACGATGGGTCGCTCCCTGAACACCACCGTAACGGTGCTCATCCCCCTGCTCGCACTTCTTGTATTTGCTGGTGGCTCAATTCGCACGTTTGTCCTCGCGCTCTTTGTCGGAATCCTCTCTGGAACCTACTCCTCGATCTTCAACGCCAGCCCGCTCCTAGTCTGGTGGGAAGAGCGCGTTACGGCGCGAAAGAGTTCGCCGAGCGCACGCCGAACCGCCTAGCGTGCCGGTGGGTTCACGGTGAGCCCCGCCCCCGCAAGCAGCCGAATCATCGCCCAACGCCGCTGGCGTGTTGAGGCCGCCGAGCGAGAGGCAGTTGGCACGCTCCGTCAAACCCTTGGCACGAGTGATGTGCGTGAAGATCTGCGTGATTCGTTAGCCGAACTCCTCGCAGCGAGAAGTACGCTTGCCCCAGATGCTTTGCAGCGCTTTCTTGATCCCCGCGATCGAACGTTGCACGCTCCAGAGCTCCTGCCGGATGCAGCAGGCCTGATCGCGCGCTTGCGAGCTGCTGGTGACGCAGGGGAGCCCGTTCTCGTCGTTGGTGACTTTGATGCGGACGGCCTGACGGGGGCGGCGATCATGATTCGTGCGTTGCGCGCGATCGGCGCGATTGCCGAGGGCTACATCCCAAACCGCGAAAGCGATGGCCATGGCATTCCAGAGGGTGCGCTTGCTGCTGCACAAGAGGACGGCGTAGAGCTGATTCTGGCCGTGGACTGCGGGACGGCAGATCGTGCGCGGGTTGC
>JAUMDJ010000068.1:0-11216 GCA_032121895.1 Chloroflexota bacterium
ACATCACGCTCGTGGATACCGCAGGAATCAAGAAGCGGGGCAGGATTGCATCTGGTCCCGTTGCTGAAAAGTATGCAACCGTTCGATCTGTTGCAGCGTTAGATCGCGCTGATGTGGCGCTGCTTCTGATTGATGCTTCTACGGGCCTACAGGCTCAGGATCTTCACGTAGCAGGCTCTGTCATTGAAGCGGGGAAGGGTCTCGTCATCGTGATGAACAAGTGGGACCTCGTTGAGAAGGACGGCTTCACGTTTGATACGGCGATGGGTCTGCTGCGGCGCCAGGCCCCCTTTCTTGATTTTGCGCCGATCCTCTCCATCTCCGCGCTGACGGGCCTGCGCGCGTCGAAGGTGCTTGACGCGGCGATTGCTGCGGCAGATGCGCGGCAGCTGCGCATTCCGACCGGCGCACTCAACCGCCTCGTTGCAGAGGCGGTTGCGCGCCAGGAGCCTGCGCACAGCGGCAGCAAGCGCCCCAAGATCCTCTATGCGGCACAGGCGGCGACACCGCCTCCTACGTTCGTCCTCTTCGCCCGCAATGCGGCGCAAGTCCATTTCAGCTGGCAGCGCTTCCTTGAGAATCAGATCCGAGACCAGTACCCACTGACGGGAACCCCCATCCGCATCGTGGTGCGAGAACGGGCGGCGGAGGAGGGTCGTGAGCGTGGACGTGCAGGTGGTCGGACAGGGAGTCGGAGTCGATGATTCGCATCCTTGGTGCCGGCGCATGGGGGACCGCTCTCGCGGCGCTCTGGGCGCATCCGCGCACCGAAGTTGACCCGCCAACCATTGAGCTGATTGCCCACACCGCCGCCGAGGCTTCCGCGATCCGCGCAGAACGCATGAATTCACGTCGGCTACCTGGAGTCACGCTGCCAGATAGCATTCGAATTCGATCCGTGGATGAAAAGCTTTCGGAACTGAGCGCAGGGGATCTTCTCGTGGTCGCGATTCCGTCGGACGCCATTCGTGGGGCACTTGCTCAGGTGGCAGTTGGAGGCGCGAACGTGGTGATGGCGTCGAAGGGCCTCAGCCGGGAGGGCGAACGCGTCTCCGAACTTGCGGTTGCCGCAGGTGTGAGCCCGTCAACACTCTTCACCCTCTCAGGACCAAACCTTGCCCGTGAGATCGCAGCCGGTAAGCCAGCCGCTGCGGTGCTCGCCAGTCAAGACGGGCCGCGTGAAGATGTCCTCGCTGCGCTGGCACGCCCGACCTTCAGGATTTACATGAGTGATGATCCGATCGGCGTAGAGGTGGCGGGCGCGCTGAAGAATGTCCTTGCGATCGCCGTGAGCGGCGTACGTTCGCTTGGATACGGCGAGAATGCGGCGGCGGCGCTCCTCTCCCGCGGCGTTGCAGAGATGGCACGTCTTGCTGAGGCGTGTGGCGGGCGCGCCGAGAGCGCCTTCGGACTTGCAGGGGTTGGCGACCTGGTGCTCACCGCATCCAACACTGGATCAAGGAACGCACGGCTGGGTGAGCTGCTCGCCTCAGGAGTGTCAGTGAGCGTTGCGGTTGAGACAATCGGTGCAACAGTTGAGGGGATCCCTACCGCGCACGGTGCGCTCCTCGTTGCGGCACGTCTCGGCGTTGAACTGCCAATCACGGCCGCAGTCGTTGCGGCGCTCGAACACGGCGTGAGCATTGAGCGTCTCGCTGAGGGACTTCTAGGACGTGCACCGACCGCTGAGTGGCACTGATCGGGACTCGGCAAGGCTGCTAGAATCGCCGCTCGCGCACGGCAACGGAGCGTAGCGCAGCTTGGTAGCGCGCTTGCCTGGGGGGCAAGAGGTCGCAGGTTCAAATCCTGTCGCTCCGACCATCAACACATGACATGCAGAAGGCCCGGGGTTTCCCCCGGGCCTTCTGTTGTTTAGCGTCGGCGGCGTGCCGCCGTGAGAGGCCTTGGTGCTTAGCGGCCTGAGTTCTTCAGGGTTGCGATCTTCCAGATGAGGAGACCGTAGCCCGGCTTCGCCAGGATGTCCGCAATCGTGTATCCAACCTGCTTCAACACAAGGCCGTCCCCAGCGGTCAAGCCAAGGCCCGTCGAGATTGTTGGGAGCAGGTAGGCGATTGGATAGACGCCCCAGGTGGCGATGAGCACGACTCGGAGCACCTTAAAGATGCCCTGAATCTCCTTGCTCTGTCGCTTGATGGACACAGCGATGCCGCCAAAGAGGTCGCGCAAGATCAGGACGAAGAAGATCGTGCTGATGGCGCCCCAGATCGTGCGCGAGGAGTCAAGGACCACGGTGGTCTGATTGTCCATCTCGCCGATGTATCCGGTTGCGATCATGAGGAAGGCGTAGACCACATTCCTCTGGATGAGCTTGCTCTCGAACTTCTTGTCGAGGCGAAGCACGAGGATCAACTCGGCAACGAGGAGTGGCACTGTGAGGAGCCAGTCAACGTAGCGGTAGGCCTCGTTGAACTCGCCGAGCGAACCACCAGCGGTGGATACCCACGAGTCGAAGATGCGGACGTAGTGGTAGAACGCGATCAGCACAACGGTGGCTGAGAGCGTGACCGCCATCCGGTTCCCTTCCTTCAGCGCCCCGCGTGCGGAGACGAAGAAGAAGAAGCTCGCGCCCATCGATGCGATGGCGAGAGACATAAAGTTGTATACCAACTGGTATCCCTGTTCTGGACTCATATAGACCTCCAAATATCTTTGCGGCCTCTCTCCGCCGCTCCTCCGATTATGCCGCAGTCGGGCACTTTATTGTGGAACCGCAACAATCGGGCGAAGCGGCTGCGTGATGTAACAAATCTCGAGTGCGGGGAGCAGGGCGTGGAGTAAGGCCTGCGGAGGGCAGTGGAGGGGACGAGGCGCTACGCTGCCGAAAAGGGGGTAGCCATGCCATCAATCAATGAACTGACACGGATTGAGCCAGTCCACCTCGCCCGACTGGAGGCGCAGGGAATCTTCACCACGGGGCTCCTCCTTGAGCGGAGCGAAACGCCGACCCGACGCCAGACGCTCGCCGACCAGACAGACGCCTCCCTCGCAGATGTTGCCGAGTGGCGCGACGAAGCGCTCTTGCTAAACCTCGCCTTCTTTGGTCGCCACGAGCATCAGCTGCTCGCCGCGGCCGGATATCCGGGTATTCGCACACTCGCCGAAAGTGATTGGGAAGAGTTCCAGGCGGCCGTCACGCGGGCGACCCTCCTTCTTGGCCGAGTCGCTCCTGACCCGCTCTCCCTGCGTTCGTGGTGGGAGCAGGGACGCGTCCTCGTCGACGCGTGAAGCAGATGCGCCGTGCGGCGCGTCGAATCGGTGCCGCCGCCTTCACGCTTCTCGCCCTGCTTGCGCTCACCCTCGGCCTCTTCCTCCTCCCTCCAATCGTGCATCTCCTCCTTGATCTTGCAAATGCGGCGGATAGCCTCAACGTCGCCGCGCCCGTTGCACACTCGCTCTCTGATGCGCTCGTGCGTGACCTCCTCGTTGGTGGAGCCTTTGATGTCCCCCTGAGCGGCGAACCGCTGCTGAGCGCCTCAGAGCGCTCGCACCTCGTAGATGTAGGGGTGCTCTTCCGAATCCTGATGATCGCGGGTGCGATCTCACTGGCCGTACTCACTACGCTTTTCATTCGCAAGCGTCGCTGGTTTTATCAGGCACTCCATGACGGCGCGCTCCTCCTTGGAACGGGCGCCGCGCTTGTTGGGGGTGCATTCGCGCTCGCGTTTGATGCGACATTCACGTTCGCTCATGAGCTGCTCTTCCCTGCGGGGAACTGGACATTCAATCCTGCGACCGATCGGCTGGTGCAGCTCTATCCGATGAACTTCTGGTTGCTGGCTGCGATTAGTTTTTGCGTGGTGCTTGTTGGCGCCGCGGCGCTTGGGCTCTCACTTGCACGGGGCCGGCGACGATAGTGGGGGAGATCTACCTCGCCGCGATCGTTGGATCGATCGCTGGCATCCATGGGATTGCTCGGCGATGGAGCCCCTGGACTCAGCGCAGCGTGGTGCTCCCCGTTGCTGTCGCAATCAGCATCGCCTTTCTTCTGGTGGACACGATTGGCCTTGCGCGAGGATGGTTTGCCACACCTGCCTCCGGCACGACACTTGCGCTCCCAGGTGCAGGACCGCTCGGACGCGGGTTCCCGATTGAAGAGCCGCTGTTGCTTTTCGGCATCTCATCACTTGCAGTAGTAATCGCCGATCTTGTCGGACGCGGAACGCTTCGAGCGAGCGCGGCACTTGGATTGCGGGAGGCCGTAGGGTTCGCGCTCGTCGGCGCGCTTGGTGGCGGGACGCTCGGCGCAGTGTTGAGCGGTGCGGAGTACACGGTTGCCGCTGCAGCGCTCGCTGGCTCTGGTGTCGGGCTTGCATGGCCTCTCCTCGTTTCGGACCGCGGCTCACGGGCCTCATTCGCAGCGTTCATCGTGCTCACCCTGATCTTTGACAATCTGCTCTGTATCAGCGGACTGCTGACCTATCCATCAGCGCCGCGGAGTGGTCTGCTTTTGTGGGCGATGCCCGTTGAGGATTTGCTCTACGCCACTGGTCTGGTGGGTGCTGCGTTAAGGCTGCGAGCGGAGGTGATGTCCGGAGGAGGAAGCGCGTGGAGGATCTTCCTCGCTTCGCGACCGATCTCTTGGATTAACACTGGCCTTCCGTTCTTGGCAGGTCTCATTGCCGCCGGTGCGGGCGAGCGCCTCGGAGGCTGGCTCCTCGCGCCACTCCTCTGGTGGGGCGCTGGTTACAACCTCTTCTTGTACGGTATCAACGACCTTTACGATCGCGCGAGCGATGCAAAGAATCCGCGCAAGGGCGGGGCTGAGGGTGCCCTCTTGCAACCGCGAGATCTACCTCCACTCCGCGTAGCCCTCTGGGTGGGTGGTGTGTTGCCGGCGCTCGTGATGGCGCTCGTCCTTCCGGCGCCTGCGGGGCTCGCCCCACTCGCCGCTATTGCGCTCGCGGCACTCTATAGCGCGCCTTGGTTCGCGCGCGCCCGTTCCATCCCGATCCTTGACTCATTGGTTTCGTCGTCACACTTCCTCCTCCCGCCGATCGCGGGCCTCCTCTTCGCGAGTTCGCTCAGCGCGGAGTGGCTCGCGCCACTTGGGGCCCTAGGGCTCTGGGGAGTTGCGAGCCATGCACTCGGGGCGGTGCAAGATATTGACGCGGATCGACGCTCGGGGATCCATACGATCGCCACACTTTTGGGACCTACTCAAACCGCATGGCTCATCCTCATCACATACCTCGCAGCGGCCCTCCCACTCGCCCTTTCCCCCGAGCCGCTCGCACGAATCGCCGCTCTCATCCCACTTCTCAGTGCCGTGTCGGCGGCGCCGCTCGTGCGCTCCGCTACGTCCTGGAGCGCCGCGCGCGCGGCGTGGCGAAGGTTCCTCTGGCTGAATGCGCCACTCGGCGCACTCGCCTCAATGATTCTTCTTGAGAGCTGGCGCTGATGCGCGAGAGTGGTGCTCCGCCAAACCTCGCTGGGGGAGCGGAGCTCCCGTTGGAGCGCATCGATGATCTGCTCTCCCGACTTCTCGGACGCGTTGAGGCGCTCCCGGGAGAGCTGGTCTCCCTCGATCAGTTCGCAGCGGAGGGTTTGTTGGGAAGAGTGCTAGCCGCACCACTGCGCGCCGCAGTACCCCATCCGCCGAGTGACGTTTCGGCGATGGACGGGTGGGCCGTTCGGGCGGTAGATCTGAACAGCGCATCAAGTGGCGAGCCAGTAACGCTGCGATGCGCTGGAGATGTGGCGGCGGGCGGAGCGGCGCCTTCCGTGGAGCTTTCTGCTTGCGAGTGCAGAAGGATTGCAACAGGTGCGACGATCCCGCGCGGTGCCGACACTGTGGTCCCCGTGGAGCGGAGCTACCTGGAAGATCCTCGGAGCGGCGCAGCGTCACTTCAACGAAGCCCCTCTGCACTCCCAGAACAGGTCTGGTTTGCCGCTTCGCAAGCGGTTGGATCGCATATTCGAAGGCGAGGCGAGGATATGCAGGTGGGAGACACGCTCGCGGAGGTTGGTGCAGTCGCTGATGCGGCGCTCCTTTCGGTGATCTACACGAGCGGGGTGAGTGAGCTCTTCCTCTCGCCCCGACCTCGCGTTGCGATCCTGACGAGCGGTGATGAACTCACTGCTGCTGCGGGCTCTTCGCAGGTCCGCGATAGCAACGGCCCGGCACTCGCAGCACTCGTGCTCAGCGAAGGTGCATCTATGGTCGCCATGGAGCAGGTAGGTGATGACGCCGATGCAACCCGTGCGGCGGTCACGCGCCTTAGTGCGATCTGCGATCTCCTGGTGACAACGGGCGGCGTCAGTGTTGGCGCTCACGATCATGTAGGTGCCGCACTCGAGTCACACTTCGAACTGCTCGCGTGGCGAGCGGCGATACAGCCTGGGAAACCGCTCCTCCTTGGAGCACGTCGCGCTGACACAACTGGCGCGCAGTTCGCCGTGGGCGTCCCTGGAAATCCGGTGAGTGCATTCGTGATCGGCATGGAAGTTCTCTTGCCGCTCATCCGTGCACTTACAGGGAGGCCCGCCTACGGGGTGGAACTCGAGGGAGTCCTTGTGGAGGCGGTGAAGAGTCCGGTCGGCCGCCGCTCCTTCCTTCGTCTCACCGCGTTACGTACGCCGAACGGGGATCTTGATCGCGACGAGGTGGGTCGGATCCGCGTGCGCCTCGCGGGCGGCCAGGGGAGCCATCAGACAGCGCCGCTCGCAGCGTGTGATGCGCTCGGCGTGATCGCGGAGGAGGTTGGCGACCTGCAGGCGGGCGCAGGCATTCGCTTGCATCCACTTTCGCGCGCCACACGACGAGTTGCAACGCCAAACGGTTAGGATCAGCGCATGGAAGAGCAACGTCTCACGCATGTTGGAAGCGACGGCCGTGCATCAATGGTTGATGTTGGCGGAAAGCCCACGACCGAACGGCGCGCGGTTGCAGAGAGTCGGGTTACGACCTCTCTTGAAGTGCTTCAGCTAATTGAACGTGGTGATGCGCCGAAGGGGGCGGTCCTGAGCACGGCGGAGATTGCGGGCGTCCAGGCGGCGAAGCGCACGGCCGAACTGATTCCACTCTGCCACCCGCTCGCACTCTCCCTTGTAGAGGTGCACTGCAGCGTCGACCAGCCCGCAGGCGCGGTGCTGATCCAGGCTGAGGTGCGCTGCACCGGGCAAACAGGCGTGGAGATGGAGGCACTGACCGCGGCATCTGTGGCTGCGCTTACCGTCTACGACATGATTAAGGCACTCGATCGCGCCGCCGTGATCGGCCCGACACAGTTGCGAGAGAAGTCTGGCGGCGCCAGCGGCACGTGGAGGCGAGATGGGTGACGAGAAGCGGAGTGTGTTGATCGTGACGGTGAGCGACTCCGTCTCTGCAGGCACGCGCGAGGATCGCTCTGGCACGCTCGCCGCCGCAGCGATGGAGGCGCACGGCTGGGAGGTTTCACGCGCAACCGTCCCAGATGAGCGCGACCAGATCAGCGCGCTGCTTAGCGAGCGAGCGGGGAGCGTCAACGTCATTCTGACGACTGGCGGAACGGGTCTAACGCCACGGGATGTCACGCCAGACGCAACACGCCCACTCCTGGAGCGAGAGATCCCTGGCATCCCCGAAGCGATCCGGATGTTGGGGCGATCGCAGACGCCCGCAGCAATCCTTTCGCGTGGCGTGGCGGGCGTGCTGCGCGGAAGTCTGATCGTCAACATGCCTGGCGGCAGCGGGGCGGTTCGGGACGGGTTGGCAATCCTCCTCCCGGTTCTTGAACACGCCTGCGAGACGATCGCAGGCCCTGTGGACCACGGCTGATCGTTCGCCTCCCTGCGGGACAGCTCCCTCGCTGTGGAGAGGGCTGGGCGCTCCGCAACGCTAGGGCGTGTGTAGACTCGTCCTGCCGCCACTATCTGTGGGGGCGATGAGGAGGTAGGGTGCGCTGTCCGTCCTGCAAGGAGCCCGATACGCGGGTGGTGGACTCTCGCGATCTCGATGAGGGGAGCGTCATCCGGCGTCGTCGCGCCTGCCGAATCTGTGGCACCCGCGTCACCACCTACGAGCGCGCAGAACTTGCGCGGCTCCACGTTGTGAAGCGCTCTGGGCTGCGAGAAGAGTACGACCCGCTGAAGCTTCTCGACGGACTTCGCACGGCGCTTGCCCGCCGACCGGTCCCAGTCGACGCTCCCGAGCGCGCGATGGAGGCGATTGAGGCACAGATCCGCGCCACAGGAGTCACGGAGATTTCAACCTCGCGAATCGGCGCCCTCGCGATGGCGGCTCTTCGTGAAATTGATCAGATCGGCTACATCCGATTCGCAAGTGTGTATCAGTCCTTCGAAGACCTCGCCACGCTGAAGCGCGAAGTTGACACCCTCGTTGAGGAGAAGGGCGCTGGCGGCGGAAAGCGCCGTCGTCGCACCAACGTAGAGAGCGAAGCGTGAGCGTTCTCTCTGATCGCGATCTTCGTGCCGCACTCGCCTCAGGCGAGATTGCGGTCACCCCGTTTGATGATCGCGACGTGCAGCCAGCCTCCATTGACTTACACCTTGATCGCACCTTCCGCGTCTTCCGCAACAATCGGTATGGATACATTGACCCTCGCGCTGAACAGCCAGAGCTCACCGACCTTGAGGTGGTGTCCGAGGGGGAGCGTTTCATGCTTCACCCCGGCGAGTTTGTCTTAGGGCAGACGCTTGAGCGCATCAGTGTTGGAAACAGTCTCCTCGGGCGCCTCGATGGGAAGTCCTCACTCGGTCGCCTTGGACTGCTCATCCATTCCACGGCTGGCTATGTGGACCCGGGCTGGGTTGGCAATCTCACCCTTGAGCTCGGGAATGTGGCGCGGCTCCCCATTGCGCTTTACCCGGGAATGAAGATCGGACAGATCTCTTTCCACCGCATGTCGAGCGTGGTCGATCAGCCGTACGGCAGCAAGGAGCTTCGCAGCCGATATCAAGGACAGACAGAGCCAACCGCGTCGGCGATCCATGTGGATTTTGACGCGACACGCCGCGAGACCGAACGACCGTAGTGATGCTGAACCCGGAGGGGACCGGCGTTCGGCCAGTTCGAACGATTGACCTCGGTTCCGTCAGCATTGACCTCTTACAGATCGGGGCGTTCCGCAGCGATGCGGGTGCCATCTTCGGGCCAGTCCCGCGCACAACATGGGAGCCGCTCGTGCGCGATGAGATCGACGCAGAGTCGCGGCTCCTTCAATCGCTGAACACGCTTCACGTGCGTACGCCATCGGGTGCCCTCCTCCTTGAGACGGGAGCAATCCCGGCAGGGGAGCGTCGCGATAGCGATGAGATCTGGTCGGTCAGTGCGCGTGATGCGCTGATCGCGTCAGGTGTGGATCCAGATAGCCTGCGCTACGTGGTGCCGAGTCACCTGCACCGCGACCACGCGGGAGGACTCATAGGGAGTGGCGGGGCGGCCGCCTTCCCACGTGCAACGATTGTTGCGCCGCAGGCAGAGATTGACGCCGTGGCGAGCGCATCTGCACGCGCACGTGCAGCATACGATCAGCCGCTTCTGACGAGCCTCTTTGCTGACTCGCCTCCAGACGCGTTTCTGGATCGGCGCCAACTCCTCCCAGAGGTTGAGCTGCGCCTTCTCGGTGGACACACCCCCGGATCTCAAGCAACCATCATTCGCGGGCGAGAGCGGACGCTCCTCTTTATGGGTGATCTATTCATGCGCCCCTGGCAGGCGAATCCACGATGGGTGACCGCATTTGATGACGCAGCGTGGGTCTCTGTTGATGCAAAGAGTGCAATCTTTGCTGAGGCGGCTGCGAACCAGTGGCTCATTGCTCAGAGCCACGAACTACATGCGCCGCTCGGGCGCCTCGAAGTAGATCGAGACCGATTCCGCTTTATCGCCGAATAGCGCTATGGAGCGCGCAGGAGCGGAGCGATTAGGCCTGGTCCGTCCTCTGGCGTAAACGGGCGAGGGAGAACCTGGAGGACGCGACCCTCTGCATCAAGCAGGATCTTCGTTGGTAGTCCACCGGCCAGAGCGGCGCGGAAGAGCGCTCCATCAACGTCGAGAAGGATTGGATACTCAATCTCGTAGCGTTCCGCGTACCCGCGAACCGTTTCGCGTAACTCCTGCACGGAGATCCCAATGATGAGGAGGCCCTCATCCCGATAGGCACGATCGAGTGATCGGAGCGTCGGAGTCTCCTGTTGGCACGGCGGACACCAGGTGGCAAAGAGGTCAATGACGATCAGTCGCGGCTCTCCCAGACCTGCCGCGCGCCGTGCAGCGATCAGGTCGCCATATGTTTCTCCGTCCGCCGTAGGCTGGCTCAAAGGAATGAGGAACTGGCTGCCAAGCAGCGGACCGTTCGTATCTGGGTCAATCACATATTGGCCTTGATCGTTAAGTCCGGTACCTGACGAACCGGCGGTTGGGATGCTGGTGCCAGCGAGCCCAAGCAGAACCGCAATCACGAGCGCGAGGAGAACGATGCGAGCGAGTGCGCGACGCGGGAATGGGCCGATCATCGCCACGATCAGAGTCCGGGAAGTCCAGGGAGGTAGCGCGCCATAAGAGGGAGGAGCCCCGCAGCGATCGCAACTCCGATAAGTGCGACGAGAACTCCACCGAGCCGACCGGCCGCACGTGTGCCGCGACGAAGTGAGGAGAGGATTCGGGAAGTGCGGTCGTCACTACGTGCGGCGACAACTGCAATCAGAATAAATGGGAGCCCGAGGCCCGCGCTGTAACTCAGCAGGAGAGCTGTTGCGCCGAGTGGATCACTTGAGGTCGCAGCGAGCGCAAGGATTGAGCCAAGGACGATGCCAATGCATGGCGTCCATGCCGCGGCGAAGGCGAAGCCAAGAAGAAAACTCCCAGAACGACCAGCGGCGCGCACGGCGCGCGGAGCCGCGCCGCGGTCTAAGAGTGGAATGCGCACGAAGCCGGCAAGGTGGAGCCCACCCACGATTACTGCAACTCCCAGTGGCAGTTGAACTGCGGGGAGGAGTCCTGCGAGTGCGCCGCCAGCGTACGCGGCACCGAGGCCGAGAACTGTGAAGAGCGAGGCGAATCCACCAACAAAGAGGGCCGCATGCAGTACGGGAGGCTCTCCGCCCTTGAGCGCTGAGATGCGACCCAGATACGCGGGTACGAGCGGGAGTACGCACGGCGAGAGGAAGCTGAGCGCGCCAGCGAGGACAGCTGTGAGTAGGCTGACTTCAGACACTGATCACACGCGCCGCTCTAGATCTGCGAGAAACGACTG
>JAUMDJ010000069.1:0-1638 GCA_032121895.1 Chloroflexota bacterium
CTGTGCGGAGATCGGAGGAGCGCATGGCCACGGCTGACCGCTTCGATCGCTTTACCGACCGCGCCAGGAAGGTGCTGACGCTCGCCCAAGATGAGGCGCAGCGCTTCAACCACAACTACATCGGCACAGAGCACCTCCTTCTTGGCCTCGTGCGCGAAGGCGAGGGTGTGGCGGCGAAGGTCCTTGAGAACCTGAACGTTGAGCTGGCGAAGGTTCGCCAGGCGGTGGAGTTCATCATCGGCCGTGGCGAGCGCCCCGTGCTCGGTGAGATTGGGCTCACCCCACGCGCCAAGAAGGTGATTGAGCTCGCCATTGATGAAGCGCGACGCCTGGGACATAACTACATCGGCACGGAGCACCTGCTGCTCGGACTCGTTCGTGAAGAGGGTGGAATCGCCTCTGGCGTACTCGAGTCGCTCGGGGTCAGCCTGGACAAGGTTCGTCATGAGGTCGTGCGAGTCCTCAGTCAGTCATCCGCCCCCGCTTCGCCGCAAGCGGAGCGTCGCGCTGGCACTTCAAAGACGCCAACCCTCGACGCGCTCGGCATTGATCTCACGGAGGCGGCGCGCGCAGGGCGGCTGGATCCAGTCATTGGTCGTGAACGCGAGATTGAGCGAGTCATCCAGATCCTTGCCCGCCGAACCAAGAACAATCCGGCACTGATCGGCGAGCCTGGCGTAGGGAAGACCGCGATCGCTGAAGGCCTCGCGCAGCGCATCGTCAAGGGCGATGTCCCTGCACCACTACTAGACAAGCGTGTCGTGACGCTGGATATGGGTTCACTCGTTGCTGGGACGAAGTACCGTGGCGAATTTGAAGAGCGGCTAAAGAAAGTTCTTGAAGAGCTGCGCGCGTCGCGCGACGCGATCCTCTTTGTTGATGAGTTGCACACGCTCGTTGGTGCAGGCGCGGCAGAGGGGGCGATTGACGCCGCCAACATTCTGAAGCCGCCACTCGCGCGCGGCGAGATCCAGTGCATTGGTGCCACCACGCTGGACGAATACAGGAAGCACGTGGAGAAGGACCCTGCACTTGAACGACGATTTGCGCAGGTGATCGTTGCAGAGCCATCACAGGAGGAGACGATCGAGATCCTCAAGGGCCTGCGTCCGCGATACGAGGCGCACCACAAGGTGCGCATCACCGATGAGGCGCTGCGCGCCGCAGTTGATCTCTCCATCCGCTACATCAACGACCGCCAACTTCCGGATAAGGCGATCGACGTCATTGACGAGGCATCAAGCCGCGTGATGTTGCGTCACGCCTCGCCACCACCCGAGCTTCGCGCCGCGCGTCGCGAGGCGGACGACCTTGAGCGCGATCACCAGGCAGCGGTCGCGGCGGGCACCTTCGACCGCGCGGGCACGTTGCGCAGCCAACTTGATGGACTCAAGGGGCGCATTGAAGAGCTTGACCGCGCCTGGCGCGCAAGCCTGACTGGGGCGGTCGCCCCGAGCGCGGGACTCTCCGGTGCTACGTCTGCTGAACCGCCAGCAACCGACGCCGCTCCGAGTGTGATCGCGCTCCCAGCTCCGACCGCTGCGGATCCCGCAGTGCAGGCGCCAATCATTGATGCTGCTTCACGCGCCGCTACTCCAGTTGCGAGTGGTGCTGCCGAGACGGCAGGTGCGCTCGTGG
>JAUMDJ010000070.1:0-4131 GCA_032121895.1 Chloroflexota bacterium
TCATGCGCACGCTCTTCCCAAAGACCGTGAAGTCGTATGAAGAGAAGTTCGGCATCAAGTTTCTTGGGTGGTACAACGTTGCGCACGGCTGGGACTTTGACAACGTGATTCTCTTTGACCTGCCGGATTACGGCACCCTTGACCTGCTTGAGCGCGACGAATCTTCACGGGCACTAGGGCACCGCGCGGGTGAATGGATGTTCGAGCGGCACCACTCCATGTTCCTGCGTGAACGACTCTCGCGCGACCTTGAGTACCGCGGCTGATGCCTGCGAAGCGGCCCGCAAAGCCACTCAAGAAGAAGATCACGCTCCCTCGAGCCACGCGCACTCGCGCTGCAGCAACGCGGCGCGGGCTCGCGCCTGAGCTCACCCGAAAGCTCGCTGAGGCGGCGGAGGCGGCAGGCTCCGAGCGACTCACGGCGGTTGAGCATGCCGCGGATCGGCTCGGTGGCTATCTTCGCGAACATCGCAACACGCTCAAGGTGGTTGCCCCACTTCTCCTTGCGGGGAGTGCGAAGGCGCCGCAGTTGATCCTGGAGAGCGATCTCTCCTTCCGTGTGCGCTCCATTGACGCGCGCAAGCGCAGCAGCCTCGATCGCGCATCCACCGCGGAGGTGGTGGAGCTCTGGGCGCCTGCAGATCTCTATGACCGAATTGAGGCTGCGTTGCGCACCAAGGCGGGCCTTGCGGTGCGTCCTACGGGGGCGATCGTTGCCGGACTCGGCGCCGCGGGCGATCACGGCGCAAAGGTCTAACGCGCGATGGGCGCAGCGCCCGTTCGCGCCCAACTGCTCGCTGTCGGTGAGCTGGCGCCAGGACGCAGTGCACTTCTCCTTCGACTCCCTGAGCTGATCGCGTCGCTGCGCGCGGGTCACGCACTCCACCTCCTCCATGCCGAAGCGGGCGGATACCGTCTTCGCCGCGTTGCACCAGTGACGCAGATTGACCTGATCGCTGGGAGCGTCCAGGTTGCGCTGCAGCCGCGCGCCGATGGGGGTCGCGACTCACTCGCGGAGCTCGTGCCTGGCGCGCAGCTCTCCGTCGTCGGACCGATCGGACAGCCCATTGAGATAGATCCCGATGCACTGCAGATCCTGATCGTCACCGACGTTGAGGGTTTCCCATGGGTTCGACTCCTCGCCACCTCACTCACCGCAGCAGGGCGATCCGTGACAATGCTGCTTGAATCGAATACCGCCGCTGAGATCCCTCCCGCATTGCTGCTCCCTGAGTCGGTTGAGATCCACGTTGCGACAGAAGACGGAAGCCTTGGCCACCATGGGAGTGCTGCAGATCTCGTCGCAACGTATGCAGCGTGGGCGGACCAGGTGGTTGCTGCAGGATCAAGCGAGTTGCTTAGTGCAACCACACTGCTGCTGCGCGCAGCGGGAGTCAGCGATCGCACGAGCGCACGCGTCTCTCGTCCACGCGGCGAGGCAGGCGCGAAGAGGCTGCAGCTGATCGTGGCGCATGAGATCGGTTGCGGGAGTGGAGTCTGCGGCGGGTGTACGTACCAAAGCGCTGCAGGGAGCGTGCGCCTCTGCAAAGAGGGTCCGGCGGTCACGCCGTCAGGCAGTACAGGGCGAACGCGGGGTGCGCGCTGATGGAGGCGCGAGTTGGTGCGGCGAGCGTCCGTACGGATCTCGTGCTTGGCAGCACTCACCCGCTACGGCTTGAGCGGCCGATCGTGATCGCGAGTGGACCACTCGGATTTGGCGCAGAGGTGAGTGAACTGATTGACCTGCGAGATGTGGGCCTCTTTGTCACGCGCGGCGTCTCGCTCGCACCGCGGAGCGGTCCGAGCCTGCCACGCGTGGTTGAGGTTCCAGGCGGACTTCTTCACGCGATCAGTCGAGAGAATCCTGGCGTTGATGAGGTGATCGATCGACACGCCTCCGCATGGGGTGCAGCCCCCTGCGCTGTCGCCGTTTCGCTCGTTGCGACGGACGAAAAGTCACTGGCCGCGTTGATCGCGCGATTTGAGTCACGCGCCGACCAGGTACGTATCGACGCATACGAGCTCGATCTGACATCACCGAGCGATGCGCTCGACGGAGCACGCTGGGAGAGCGCGTTTGATGAGGCCATCCGACTCATTGATGCAGCGAGAGAGAGCACGGAGCTCCCGCTCATCGTGAAGGTCTCACCTGACGCAGCGTCACTGCGCGCGCTCGCGGATGCGGCGGCAGATGCGGGCGCCACGGCGCTTTCGGTTAGCGGATCGCCGATCGGGTACCTGCCGAATCGCGGTCGCACGCGAGGGGCGCTCGCCGAAGGTGTGGGCGAACTCTCCGGTCCACTCATTCGGCCACGCGCGCTCGCCGCAGTTGTCGCTGTCCACGGAGCGCTTCCGATCATTGGTGGTGGTGGGATCGGCTCACCAGCAGATGCGCTCGACGCCTTCGCCGCAGGCGCGGTGGCGGTCAGCCTTGGGAGTGCGCTATGGGCGGATCCTGGCCTGCCGCGCGCGGTGCTTGAGTCGGCGCGCCGCGCAGCTGCGGCGCGAGGGCTGGAGCGGATCTCCGATCTCGCCGGACTTGCACTGAGCGGCGCGAACGAGCGCGGCAGAGAGTAGGCTGCGAACCATGAGTGAGCCACTCCTTCCGCTGCGCGAGCCGCTCCTCCCTCCCGAGGGCTATCCGCAATCGCGTGTCGCATCACACGATGAGGCGGTGAGCGCCCGACGTGTTGAGGGACTCTTCCTTGCGACGGGTGCGCTCCAGCGCGGGCACTTCCTCCTTAAGAGTGGACGACACGGTGATCGCTACCTTGAGAAGTGGGCACTGCTGCAGCATCCCGATGCCGCTGCGGAAGTGTGCGCGCTACTCGCCGAGCGGGCGCTCGTCGTGGCGCAGGCCGCCGCAGTGGAGATCGACCTGGTTGCAGGCCCAACCACCGGTGGTGTGCTCCTTGCGTACGAGATCGGCCGCCTCCTTGGCGTGCGCGGCATCTTTGCAGAAGAGGTCGCTGGTGACGCGGGCGCGGTGCGGCGAGAGTTTCGACGTGGATTCCAGATTCCGCCGCGTGCGCGAGTGCTGATGGTTGATGACATTCTGACCACTGGCGGCTCACTCCAGGCGCTGCTGCCACCACTTCTTGCCGCTGGCGCACACCCAATCGCCGCGGCGGTGGTGGCAAGCCGTTCACCAGATCTGCGAAGCATTGAAATCCCAGGTCGCGAGAGCATCCCGCTGATCGCGGCGCTCACCCTCGACCTTCCAACATACGAGGCGAGCGAGTGTCCACTCTGCGCCGCGGGTGAACCGATCGGTGCGCCAGGGAGTAGCGGCCGCTAGTCGGCGTCAATCTCCAGAATTGCGGCGTCAAGCTCCGCATCGCCAATCACCCCTTCGAACGAGTGGATGATCACACCGTTCGTATCCACGGTGTAGACCCACGGCTCCACAGGGAGTCGCCAGGCCGTCGCAACGTCGCTCGGCTGGAGGCGTCCACTTGCGTCCAGGGTGGGGATGACGCGGCTTCCGTTCCACTCCATCAGATACGGCTCCACATGAAGAATCAGCGCACCTGGGTGCCGCGCCGCGGCCTTCTTCACCACGGAGATCGTTGGCCCGCACGCCTGCGAGACACAGAAGGCGGGTGAGGCGAAGACGATCACGAAGGGTGTCCCTGCAGCGATCAAATCGGCTGCTGAGTACTTGTAGAGCCGCGGGAGCGGATCAGGATCGGTGCTGATCCCTGGAAGGCCGTGCTCACTCGTCTTCTGGATTGGCGTAGGGATCGTCGGCGCGGATGCGCCTGGGCGAAGTGCCGTTCCGACGCTGGCGATGCGTGTGGTGAATCGGATGGAGAGTGGAGTGCCGTCTGCATCTGCGCCAATGATTGAGAGCCCAATCTCTTGCGCACCTGCTGGGAAGTTGGTGGCTCCAATAAAGAATCCTCGCACTTCGTCAATCGACCATACGAATGGGAGTTCAGCGGCGGGTGCGAGCGGTACGCAGCCGTCTCTGGTGATGTCAAATGCTTGCACCTTGAGTGACCACGCAGGTCCGCCGAGCGGGAAGCCTTCCGCATCTACGAGCCCGAGAAGGAGTCGATTCTCTCCCGCGGCGAGGTCGCTGTTTGCAAGAAGCGGGATCGGCCCGGAGCTCACCGTCTTTCCTGCGAG
>JAUMDJ010000071.1:0-10245 GCA_032121895.1 Chloroflexota bacterium
GGCTCCTTTCCGTGTGGGTCGAGCGCCAGTGTCCAGACGCGACCAAGGAAGCGCACGATGCCACTGATGCCACTCCCGGACCATGGACCACCCTGGTCCCACGGCCCCATGAACATCAGGAAGAGGCGCACCGCGTCTGCGCCGTGCTTTGCAACGAGCGCGTCGGGATCTTCAACGTTGCCGCGCGACTTGCTCATGCGCTCACCGTCGCTACCGAGGATTTGTCCCTGATTAAAGAGGCGCGTGAACGGCTCCGATTCGCTGATCAGCCCAAGGTCGCGTAGCGCCTTGGTGAAGAAGCGTGAGTAGAGGAGATGCATCACGGCGTGCTCGGCGCCACCGGTGTACTGATCCACAGGGCACCACGCGTCAACGAGGCTCTTGTCGACTGGGCCGCCAGTGAATGATGGTGAGAGGTAGCGGTACCAGTACCACGACGAGTCGACAAAGGTGTCCATGGTGTCTGTCTCGCGCTGGCCGGGGCCGCCGCATTTGGGGCATGGCACGTTCAGCCACGCCGTTGCGCTCTTGAGCGGCGACTCGCCCGTCTGCTTGAAGTC
Source organism: Chloroflexota bacterium (assembly GCA_032121895.1). Classification (GTDB taxonomy): domain Bacteria; phylum Chloroflexota; class Limnocylindria; order Limnocylindrales; family Limnocylindraceae; genus Limnocylindrus. The sequence goes on from JAUMDJ010000071.1 coordinate 561, forward strand.
AACATCGTCGGGAAGCGTGACGGGGAGCTGATCTGCGGGCACGCCGACAGGGCCGCACGTCTCACAGTGGATGATTGGGATTGGCGTCCCCCAGTAGCGTTGGCGGCTGATCAGCCAGTCGCGAAGTCGATACGTAGTGGTGCGCTCGCCAGCGCCCGCCTTTTGCACCGAGGCAACCGCTTGCTCAAATGAGGCAGGCCAGGCGGCGCCGCTCCACTCGCCGCTGTTTACCGCAACGGCGGCGCCATCACCTTTATCCGCATACGGGAGCGGCACCGCCTCTGGTGTGGCGGCGAGTTCGACTGGGGCAACAACGGTGCGGATCGGAAGCTTGAACTGTTGGGCAAACTCGTAGTCGCGCTCGTCGTGCGCGGGAACCGCCATGATCGCGCCAGTGCCGTAGCCCGCCAGAACGTAGTCGGCGATCCAGATCGGAATCTCTTCGCCGTTCACCGGATTCACCGCAAACGCACCGGTGGCAACGCCACTCTTCTCTTTTGAGGTAGAGAGGCGATCGATCTCCGACTTACGCTTTGTCGCCTCAATGTACGCATCTACGGCGGCGCGCTGCGCGGGCGATGTGATCTTCTGGATCAGTTCGTGCTCTGGCGCGAGCACCATAAAGGTTGCGCCGTGCAGCGTGTCTGGTCGCGTGGTGAAGACGCGCAGCTTCTCGCCGCCAGCGTGATGCGCCGCCTTCGCTACGGTGAAGTCCACCTCGGCACCTTCGGACCTGCCGATCCAGTTCGTCTGCATCGTGCGGATCGGCTCGGGCCAGTTGAGTCCTTCAAAGGAGAGGAGCTCATCGGCGTAGTCGGTGATCTTGAAGAACCACTGTGTCAGGTCGCGCTTGGTGACCTGCGTTGAGCAGCGCCAGCAGACGCGATCAACACCCTCCACCTGTTCGCGCGCCAGTGTCACCTGACACGAAGGGCACCAGTCCACTGGTGCCTGCTTTCGGTAGGCGACACCCTTCTCGTAGAACTTCAGGAAGATCCACTGGTTCCAGCCGAAGTAGCTGGGATCACAGGTGACCACCTCTTTCGACCAGTCAAACGAGGCGCCCATACTGCGCAGCTGGCGGCGCATGTTCTCCATGTTCGCCACCGTCCACTCGCGCGGATGAACGTTTCGTTTGATCGCGGCGTTCTCGGCTGGGAGACCAAAGGCGTCGAAGCCAACGGGGTAGAAGACGTTGAAGCCTTTCATTCGCTTGTAGCGGGCGAGCGCGTCGGTCGGCGTCTTCACATACCAGTGACCAATGTGCAGGTCGCCGGAGGGGTACGGCCACATGGTGAGCAGGTAGTAGCGGGGTTTGGCAGTCTCGGTCAGGTCTGTGGTGTGGAGGCCGAGCGACTCCCAGTGCGCCTGCCAGCGCGGCTCAATCTCGCGAGGATCGTATCGCTCCAAACGATCGTCTAGATCAGCCACAGGTTGGGGCTCCTCTCCTTCTCAAGCGTACCCGCCCGCGAGTCTCCGCTGCGAGGTGCTTGGTGGAGCTAAAGGGATTCGAACCCTTGACCTCTTGCATGCCATGCAAGCGCTCTACCAACTGAGCTATAGCCCCGAGGGGGGCGAGTGTATCAGGAGCGTTCACGCCCCACGATCGGGAGAAGGAGGAGCGCGCCCGCCACGAGGAGGAGGCCACCAGAGAAGGGGGTCAGCCCAACGATCAGTGTGGTCAACGTGCCGCCAAGGATGGGGCCCGCCGAGATCCCAAGATCAAACGAGAGATTGAATGCGCCGCTCGCGCGTCCGCGCTCTCCGGGCTCTGTTGCCATGGCAACTGCACCCGCTGCAGCAGGGAAGATCAGCCCGTATCCAACGCCGTAGAGGATCATTGCGACCAGATCGATCTCAAGTCTTGGACTAATCGCGAGCAGGATCAGTGCCACAAGGATTGCGCCGAGTCCAACGAGCGAAATGCCAAACGGACCTCGCTTATCGACGCGCTGTGCGAAACGACTCAGCATGATCGCAATGGCGACAAGACCGAAGATGCTGAAGAGCCCGCCGCTCACACTGGTTGCGTAGCGGAGCGCACCCTCAGTATCGCGTCCCATCTCAAGGGCACGCTGAAAGAGGCCATCCTTGATGAAGCCAGTGATTGACCCGACCGCCGCCTCTAGACCGAAGATTGCGACGAGTGCCACGCGCATGGTGCGGTTCCCAAGGATGCGCCGCCATGCGCCAGGAGTGCGGATGCGGGCAACGGAGGGCGTGAACGTCTCGGGAAGGAGTGGCAGGACGGCGAGAAGGCCGCCAGCAATCAGCAGCGCGAGTCCAAGGAACACGGCGTTGATCCCTGCAATATTGGCAACGAGTGCCGCCCCGGCGGGTCCAACTACTGCCGCAACACCAATGAGGGCACCAGCACGTCCGAGCGTCTTGCCGCGCTCGCCAGGGGCCGCCACGTCTCCGAGAAGGGCAAAGAGCGCCGCAGCCAGCACACCGCCGGATGCACCGTGCACCACTCGCGCCGTCAGGAAGAGTGGGAGCGAATCAGCGAGCGCGTAGACCCCGATCGCAAGCGGGCTGATGACCAGTGCCGCCACCACAACGCGTCGCCGCCCAAGTCGGTCCGCGAGTGTTCCGCCGATCAGATTGAAGGCGAGGTTCGCAAGCGAATACGCCGCAATTGCAATGCCCACCAAGAATGGTGTGCCGCCGAGCTCTTGGGCACGTGGTCCGATTACTGGGAGAAGGGCAAAGTTGTCAATGAACGTGAGGAAGACCGCGATGTAGATCGCTGCCTTTGTCTTCCTGTTCAAATTATGCTCGGCCGAGCTCTTGGAAGATCTCACGTGAGAGCGAGTAGAGGGCGACCGCTTCGTCAATGAATGCTTCCTTTTGGGCATCGGTCAGTGCGGCACCGTTGAGCTTCTCTCGGTATGCAACCTTGTACGTGTTCGCATCTCCCAGGCCATGAAAGTCATAGAAGGCGAGCGCCTCTTGTGGGATCTGATAGTGGCGAGCAACGAGGCGTGCGATCGCCTGTCCGCCCGAGAGGTCTCCAAGGTAACGAATGTAGTGATGCGCAAGGAGCCGCTCATCCTCAATGTCTGTGTGGAGACGTGACACGTAGGACGTGGTGGCCAGCGGGAGTGTGCCGCTCTCGGTGATCTCACCACGCTCTCGAAGTGCTGTGATGTCAGCTTCCAGGAGAGAGAACCGGTCCAGCCCTCGGTGGTCGAACGCTGCGATCAACGGCCGTGTCGCTCGCTCGCGCAGTAGAACCTCCATACGCTCGTAGATTGGCGCGAGGGCCTCCAGGTAGCGCAGGTATGCGGACTGGTTCAGCCTCCCCCCCATGAGGTCGACAATGAAGTCGGTGCGCTCAGCACTGCGGTGCGACGTGTCTGTCGCCGCCTTGATTTGATCATGAAACGTTTGGGTCAACACCTCAACATTCTGCCAGTCGCTGGGAGTACCGTCAAAGCCTCTTGTCGTATTAGACAAGTAAACTTGTCGCATGGAACGAGCGTCTCGTTCACAATCGCCATCATGAGCGAGGAGCGATCGGTGAGCTTTCCGTACACGCTCGTGCGAAGCACGCGCGCGCGCAGGTTAACTCTGCATATTGATCCAGAGCGCGGGCTGGAGGCAGTAGTTCCTGCGCGGATTGGCGAAGCGCGCGCACGTCAAGAGGTTGAAGCCTTTATTGCCGAGCGCGCCCGCTGGGTTGAGCGTTCACTTGCGGAGCTGGGAGAGCGCCGCTCTGCGCTCGGGACGGATGGGCAGCTCGTCCTTGGTGGCCTCATTCCCTACGCAGGTAGAGCACATCGCATTCGTGTGGGAGCAGTTGCGGGCATTACTGTGGCCGGCGGCGAGATCCTTGTTCCAGAGAAGGCTGCGAGCAGCGAGACGCTCCTTCGTGCTCGTCTGACCACATGGCTGCGCCGCAGGGCGCGCAGCGTTGCCGAACAGATGATTGCGGTCTATGCGCCAGAGATGAAAGTGCACCCAACCCGCTTGCGCATCGGCGATCAGAGTTCGCGTTGGGGGAGCGCATCAGCCGACGGAACAATCTCTCTCTCGTGGAGACTCGTGATGGCGCCCCCCTCCTGCTTTGAGGCGGTGATCGTTCACGAACTTGCACACTTGCGGGCGCGCGGTCATGGCGTCCGCTTCCGGCAGATTGTGGAGCGGCATCTCCCAGACGAGTCGACCCGAATGCGAGAGCTCCAGCGCCTCACCCCAGCGCTCGCCGCCGTTCGCTAGCGCGAGAGGAGCGTGGTGGTGGAGCTGAGGGGATTCGAACCCCTTACCTCTACAATGCGAATGTAGCGCTCTACCAACTGAGCTACAGCCCCACGGAAGCGGCAGAATAGCACGCGGGCGGCTAGCATCTGGTCATGAGCCCCCTTGCCCTTGGCCTCCTCTCTGCTGCCCTTTGGGGGGCAACCGACCTCGTCACCACCGTTGTGGGTCGACGTATCGGGTCACTCCGCGTTGTGGTCATTGCGGTCAGCACCTCACTCGTTCTCGCTGGAAGCGTGGCGGTGGCGCGTGGCGCGCTGACGCAGATCTATGACCCGGTAATCGTTGGGGCGACACTTTTGATGGGGGTTGGCGCAGGCATCTCATACATTGCCGTCTTCACCGCATTCCGCCTCGGTCCGCTGAGCGTGGTTTCGCCAACAATCTCTGCGTATGGCGCACTCTCCGCCTTCCTCGCCGCGCTCTTCCTTGGCGAACAGCTCACCACCGCGCATGTGGGTGGCGTGATCGCAGTCGGCGGCGGGATCGCCCTCCTTGGGCTTCGCACAACGGGGAGCGGCCGAGGGCGCCGCGCCTCGCTCGCCAGCCCTGGCGTTGCGTTTGCCCTGGTGGGGCTCCTCTTCTTCGCCGTGATCACGGTGTTGCTGACGATCCCGATCAAGGAGTACGGCTGGAGCACGGCGATCACCCTCTCAAGGATCGGGAACTTCGTCACGGTCTGGATCATCTACGGGGTGATGCGGTCGAAGCGGAAGTCGCTCCCCCGCTGGGGTCGAACCGACCTGCTTGGAGAGGGGCACTCCCTTACACAAAGCGGGATCCTCCTTGCCGCGATCGTTGGCGTGGGGGATACGATCGCCTTCTTCGTCTTCGCCGCCGCGCTTGAGGTGGGTCCGACCTGGGTGGTCTCGCTCTTGAGCTCGCTTGGGCCGATCATCGTGGTGCTCGGTGGCTATGTTGGCTACCAGGAGCGCCTCCGCCTCCCCCAGCTCGCCGGGCTCGCGCTGATCTTGTTTGGGATCGTCCTCGCGACCCTCCCAGCATAAAACGAACATCTGTACTAATATGAGCCCAGGGCGGGGGCATTATCCTCACAAGGTGTTGCCCCATCTTGGCCTCCGCCCAACTCCACTCCTCACCCTCCTCGCGCTTCCGCTGCTTGTTGCTGTGGCGGCGTGCGGTGGCGATGTGGTGGCCACCCCGAGCGGCGGCGCCTCGCCAGCTGCGGTGATCAATAGCGACTACGGACGCATCTGGGGGCGTCTCCCTGCCGACTTCCCCCTTCTTGCGGAGGGGAGTGCGGAGATTCGGCTCGACGTCCTCGCGAGCGGCGCCATCTTCAGTCGACAGAGCGTTGAGACCGCCGTGCGATCAACCGTTGACGAACTGCGACGCCTCGCCTGGGAGGTGGCCGAACCGGTGAAGCGTGATGGCCGCATTGAGATCAATGCGGCGCGTGACGAGGGGGCATGCACGGTTACGGTGAGTGTGGAGGCGCTCGGCTCACGAACGTCGCTCGTCGTTTATCTTAGTGAAGGTTGTCCAGCACCTTAGTAATCATGGCCGCAAGACTGGAGGAAGAGAATGCCACCGAAGCTAAAGCGCAACGAGATCGTGATGCCACTACTCCTTGTTGGCGGCCTCACCATCCTGGTCATCCTCGTCGTTGCGGTCCAGGTGCTGGCCAAGTAGCGAACCTAGGCGCGCACACCTGCGCGCTTGATGTGCGTGGACGCAGCCTTAGCGACGCCCGCCGCCCTTTCCTCGACTTAACCCGTCGCGCTTCTGCGTGCGAATCGGCTGGCGCGGGGACATGGCTCGAAGGAATCGTCCGTACCATCCAGCAAATGCGCCCGCAAAGATTCCCGAAACGGCAACCCCGTAGAGGTCACCCGCCAGCGCACCGAGGTTGCTGAGGTTTGCGACGTTGTTGCTGAGGAATGCGCCAACTGGATTCCCTTCGGGGAGCCCAGAAAGATCCGCGGCGCTCCCAACGACGAGAGAGCCAAAATACGTCAGCACCCCAAAGATTCCTCCAAGCATCCATGAGCCGCGACGCGTCAGCATCCCTCCCATGAACGCCACAACAAATGCTGGAGGGAGGAGGACGGTCTGAACGGCGAGTTGGACAAGGTTTGAGCTGATGGTGCCCGGCTGGACACTCAAAATAATGGTGGCCACCGTGGCAATCAACGGGACAAAGAAGGCGCGCGTGCGAAGGATTGCAGGAAGCGCGCGCAGGTCGTCCTTGAACGGGATGCGTCCAAAGGATCCACGGAACGCGGCACGGAACCCGATGCCAGTTTCGACGCGTGGCTGCGGAGCGCTGGGCTTGACCGCTAGATCCGTGGAGGTCTCAGCAACCATCGGCTGATCGCCCGCAGCCTCTCGCTCTCGTGCCGCGATGCGGCCGCGGCGTCGGGCCTCTGCTCGCTCGTTTGCGTGTCGTGAACTCATTGCTCCTCCTTCATGCTGCCCCCTCAATCCTAGACGCTCTCTCGCTTCAGTACGGCAGCGGTACGAGTTCAACGGGATACTTCGCACTCTGATCCGCCCAGCATGAGGGGGCGCGATGCAGAGATTCGCACTGTTTTCCATTCTGCTTATCTCACTTGTAACGAGCCAACTTGCGTTCCCAGACGCTGTTCGTGGCGAAGAGCGAGCGCCACTTCTTCTGAGCGAGATCCTCACTGGCGGCACAACCGCCGTTGACGAGTACGTTCGCATTGAGGCGAGCGGAACGCTCCCAATTGATCTTGATGACATCGAACTGGTCTACGTCAGTGCAAGCGGCCTCACCACCAGACGTCTAGTCAGCCTCACCACAGCCGGAAGACTCATGCCTGGGGACTCGCTACTCCTTGCGCACTCGCTCGGTCAGTTCAGCGCCTCTACGCAGCTGACCTGGAGCGACGGAATCGCGAGTAGTGGCGGGGTGCTTCAGCTCCGCCGTATCGGGACGCCCGTGCAAGTCCTTGATGCGGTGGCATGGGGGAGCGCCGTACTCACCGCTGGCGGTGAGGGGGTCCCTGTACCTGTAGTACCAGCTGGCACTCCGTACAGGAGAGCGCGGAGTGCCGATGGAGCGCTCGTAGACAGCAACATGAATCGTGAAGACTTTGCCGCTGAAGTTCCCCTTAGCACGTCGCCGACACCCACACTGAGTCCTACACCGACAGCATCGAGCACTCCGACTCCGGCGGCACTCGCGGTTGGTGAGGCGCGTGCCGCACTCATTGGCTCACAGATCCGTGTTCGTGGAGTGATCACCGCACTTCCTGGAGAGTTGGCGGAGCCGCTACTCGCAGCACTCCATGACCCTCTAGATGGAACTGGAATTTTCGTGCTGGTGCCGACGACGACCGCAGGGCTGATGCGCGGTCAACTTGTTGAGATGAGTGGGCTCCTTACGTTGAGGCGCCAGGCGGTGACGCTGGCGACGACAACGGCGCCCCTCCTTGTGGGGAGCGCCAGCGCTCCTCTCCCGTTGGCGGTACAGCGACCTGCGGCGGGAGCGTGGGCGTGGGAGGCGTGGGAGGGGCGGCACATCCGCGTCGAGGGAGTACTCGCTGGGAGCCCCGGCTCACTCGCAGACGGGGCGGTGAGTCTCAGGCTTCGGCTGAGTTCAGGAGAAGAGCTCCTCGTCGCGGCGAGTAGGAGCGTGGCGTTGACCCTGCCCCCAGCGCTCCAGGAGGCCGGGCGGCGTGTGCGCGTTGAGGGCTTGATCCATCAGCGTGGCTCCGTCAGCGGTGGAGGCTATCGCCTCTGGCTCGACCCCTTCGTTGGGCTCGCTCTGGCACTCCTGTCACCCTCAGGCGGGGCGGGGACGGGGGGTGTTGAAGGGGTGGCGGCACCAGCCGTGCCAGATCTACTGCCACTCGGCGCCCCCACGATTACAGTCCCCGACGGAGCAGAGCGTGGTTGGCTGCGTGAGATTGTTACATCCCTTCGAGTGGACGAAGGGCGACTGGAGCTCTGGCGTGAGGGGGTGGTGAGGCTGGTCGTACTCCCGTTGTGCGGGGAACCTGTTGACCACGAGGGGGAGGCTCCCTATCCTAAACCTCGGTGATTGCTCGTGGGGGCCTTCGGGTCGGATCGGGCGCTCCGCGGTCGGCATGTTGCCGGACGCGCTCTATGCCCCGAGTGGGGTTGTAGCGGACCGCGCGGAGGATGCGCGACCCAAGGGAGGTTCTAAACATGCCTGAGGTGTATTGCGTTAAGTGCAAGGCCAAGCGAGAGGCCATTGACACGAAGAAGGTCACGATGAAGAACGGCAAGCCAGCGCTTTCCGGCATCTGCCAGAAGTGCGGCACTAAGGTCTTCAAGATCGGTGGCTGATTTTCAGCTCGCGCTCGCGTAACTGCGATCGCATAGCGGCCAACGGCCCTCGACCGGGAGACCGGGCGAGGGCCGTGTCGCTTCACACAGCGATTTATCCACAACGCACTCGAAGAGTTATCCACAACAGGGTTGTGCGCGTAGCGCCTCACTGAGCAGGCGAATGAACGGAGAGCCCACTGATGCAGCCACCCGCTGATGCAACCGTGCTCGCGCTTGACCTTGGCGGCACACAGGTGCGCGCCGCCCTCGTGCGTGCAGACGGCACACGACTTGGTCGCGCCGCTGCACCGACGCCAGTAGGAGACGGCCCCGAGGCAATCGTTGCGACATGCATCAGCACGCTGCAGTTGGCACGAGAGAACGCTGCGCGCGAAGACGCAGCTGCGATGCGTCGATTGGTGGGGATAGGGATCAGCGCGCCAGGTCCGCTCAATCCGTGGACCGGCATTGCGGTGGAGCCCGCGAACCTTGGTCCACGCTTTCCAGGCACCGACCTCGCGGGTCCGATCGGTGCCGCACTCGAACTCCCCGCCTTCCTTGAACACGACACAAAGGTTGCGATCCTCGGTGAGTGTGCGTTTGGCGCAGGAGTCGGCATTGATGACCTGATGTACCTGACGATTAGTACCGGGATCGGTGCCGCAGCGATCAGCGGTGGACACCTCCTCACGGGACCTGATGACACGGCGCTCGAGCTCGGGCATGCGCCGATCTCGCTCGACGGCCCCCGCTGCACCTGCGGTGGGACAGGGCACCTTGAGGCCCACGCCGCAGGCTGGGCAGTCGCCGCCGCAGGCGCCGCCGCCGCAGCGAGTGGAGAGAGCGCCTGGCTCGCAGCGTGGCAGCAGGCCCATCCTCAGGAAGAGGTGAGCGCGAAGCTTGTTGCGGATGCTGCCGCGGAGGGAGACGCTGCCGCGGACGCAATCCTTGAACACGCGATCATGGCGATCGGACGTGCGGTGGCTGGCTACGTCAACTCTTTTAATCCCACACGGATCATCATCGGAGGCTCACTCGCCCAGGCGCATTGGCCCCGCCTCACCGCGCGGATCACTCGTGAGATCAGCGAGAATGCCTTTAACGTCCCTGGTCGACGCGTGAGCGTCGTGCCTGCAGCGCTTGG
>JAUMDJ010000072.1:0-9478 GCA_032121895.1 Chloroflexota bacterium
GCGATGCGGTGATCGGCGGCGGCTCACTCACGCTGATGGCGGGCCCCTGCTCGATTGAATCTCGCGACCAGCTCTTTGAAGTTGCACAGGGCGTGGCCGACGCAGGGGCAACGCTCCTCCGCGGCGGCGCATTCAAGCCACGCACCTCGCCATACGCCTTCCAGGGGCTCGGCCTTGATGGCCTCCGCCTCCTCGCGGAGGCGCGGGAGCGCACCGGTCTCCCTATCATCACGGAGGTGATGGAGCCAGCGCAGGTTGACATGGTCTCCGAGTTCGCCGACGTGCTCCAGATTGGCACTCGCAACATGCAGAACTTCTCGCTCCTCAATGCGGTTGGACGAACGCGCATGCCCGTGATGTTGAAGCGTGGCCTCTCTGGGACGATTGAGGAGTGGCTCCTCGCCGCGGAGTACATCTTGGCGGCTGGAAACACGCAACTCATCCTCTGTGAGCGCGGCATTCGAACCTTTGAGACCGCCGCGCGCAATACCCTCGACCTCAATGCCGTTCCGATCCTTCGCAGGCTCACGCACCTTCCAGTCATTGTGGATCCGAGCCATGCAACAGGGAAGCGCTGGATGGTTGCACCAATGTCGTACGCCGGTGTTGCGGCTGGAGCCGACGGAATCATGGTGGAGGTGCATCCGAAGCCTGAGGAGGCTTGGTCTGACGGGGAGCAGTCGCTCACGATCCCGATGTTCCAGCGACTCGCCGGTGAGCTGCGCTCCATCCATACGTTGGTCACGCCGCTCCACGACGATCCGGGTGCCGCTGGCGCGAGCCCGACGAAGAGTTAGGGCGTGGCACACCGCGTCACCCCCGCAGCGCACCTGCGCGGCGAGCTGCGACTCCCCGGGGACAAGTCAATCAGTCACCGCGCGCTCATCTTTGCGGCGATCGCCAACGGCGAGACACTGATCAGCGGGGCGGGCGACGGGCACGACGTGCGCTCGACTGCTGGGATGATGGCGGCGCTCGGCGCTTCGTGTGAGCGGCTCCCTGCCGCGCCTGATGATGCACCTGGCACGGCTCGCTGGCACGTGCGATCCCCTGGGCGTCGCGCACTTGCCGCTCACGGTGATGGTCGCCTTGACTGCGGCAACTCAGGAACGAGTGCACGACTCGGTGCGGGCCTCGTGGCCGGAATTCACGGAGTGCACACGCTGGACGGAGATGCATCGCTCCGCCGACGCCCGATGGCGCGCGTGCTTGAGCCGCTCCGCGCGATGGGTGTGGAGGCCACGGGAGCGCCAGGCGAACGTGGCGAGGCTGCGCCGCTACGGATCGTCGGCGGAACGCTCAAGGGGGGCGAGTGGCGCTCAAAGACGCCGAGCGCGCAGGTGAAGAGCTGTGTCCTGATTGCCGGCCTCGCCGCAAGCGGCAGCACCACCTATATAGAGAGTGTCACAACGCGCGACCACAGCGAGCGCATGCTCACCGCTCGAGGGGCGAAAATTCACCGTGAGCAGGGGGGAGATGGCAGCTGGTCCATCCGCGTGCAGGGCGAGGCGGAGCTGCGAGCGATCCCGCAGGTGCACGTTCCGGGCGACCCCTCCTCTGCCGCCTTCTGGCTCGTTGCCGCAAGCCTGCACCCAGATGCTGACCTGACCATCCGTGGCGTCTCGCTGAACCCCACCCGCCGCCATGTCATTGAGATCCTGCGCCGCATGGGCGCATCCATTGAAGAGACGCCAGGCCCAGACGACGGCTCTGGTGAGCCGGTCGGCGACCTTCGCGTCCGCAGTGCCGACCTCCACGGCGTGGAGATCACCCCGCAGGATGTGGCGCTCGCCATTGATGAGATGCCGATCCTCTCGCTCGCCGCAACGGCGGCACGTGGCGAAACCAGTATCCGCGGCGCAGGGGAGCTGCGCGCGAAGGAGAGCGACCGCATTGCAGGGGTTGCCGACGGCCTGACGCGGCTCGGCCTCACCGTTCGCGTGGATGGCGACGACCTTCACTTCGTTGGGGGCGAGCGGTCAAAGGGTGGGAGCCCTGAGGTCCGGGGTGATCACCGCCTGGCGATGACATTTGCGGTAGCCGCTCTTGTTGGCGGAGGGGCGGTCGAGATCGATGAGCCGGAGGCGGCCGCGGTGAGCTACCCGACCTTCTTTGACGACGCTGCCCGAGTTGCAGGCGGCGCGGCACAAGGCACACCAGCATGAGTAAGCGCATCGTGCTCTTGGGGCACCCGGTGAAGCAGAGCCTCTCGCCCGCCTTTCAGCAGGCCGCCTTCGACCATGTGGGACTCCCCGTTCGCTATGAGGTGATGGATGTTCCGCCGAAGGAACTTGCCGCCGCCGTGGCCGCACTGCGCGCAGATGCGGACGTGATCGGTGCCAACGTCACGATCCCGCACAAGGAGACGATCGGTGCACTCCTTGATTCGGTGACAGAGGAGTGCGCAACCATCGGGGCGGTGAATACGATCACGCGCGCCGGGAGTCGTCTCGTGGGGCGCAACACGGATGTTGCGGGGCTTCGCGGCTCACTCGATGCGCTGCTTGATGGTCGCCGCATGCCGCGGGCGGCACTGATCCTTGGCGCGGGTGGGGCGGCACGCGCCGCAGTTGCCGCGCTGGTTGGTGCAGCGGTTGGCCAGATCAGCATCACGAATCGTCACCTTCGTCGCGCCGAGCAGGTGGTTGCTGCGGCCCAGAAGTCGTGGCCACACCTCGCCATCCGCGCCGTTCCATGGCACGAATCAATCCTTGTAGAAGAGGCGGCGCGTGTGGGGATCGTCATCCAGGCCACGAGCGTCGGGCTCACACCCTCCGATGCCCCCGCGCTCCCAGCCGCCGCATTCCGCGAAGGCCAGTACGTCATTGATGTCGTCTACGCCCCGGGCGGGACCGCGCTGGTACGCAGTGCACGCGCCGCTGGCGCTGAGGCGGCCGACGGACTTGAGATGCTCCTTCTGCAGGGTGCCGCATCGTTTGAGCTCTGGACGGGGCAGCCCGCACCAATCAGCATCATGCGTGACGCACTCGCCGCCGCCGCGGCATCATCTAAGGAGACGGGCGGGTCGTCCGTGGGACAAGGAGGGGTGAAGTGAGCTTTCGATTCTTGACCGCTGGTGAATCGCACGGACCCGAACTCGGCGTCATCGTCGAGGGGATGCCCGCTGGCGTTCCGCTTACCGAAGTCGCGATCGCCGTTGACCTGAAGCGCCGACAGGGTGGCTACGGTCGCGGGGCGCGTCAGAAGATTGAACAGGACCACGCGCGCATCCGCAGCGGCGTCCGACACGGCCTCACCCTCGGCTCCCCCATCCTGCTCCTTATTGAGAATCGCGACTGGGAGAACTGGACGCGCGTGATGCAGGTGGAACCACTCAGCGCTGCAGATGCGGCGGAGCTTGCAGCCAGCGCGGCTGAAGGAACGAAGCGCGCGATCCCCGTCACCCGCGTACGCCCAGGTCACGCCGACCTTGCGGGTGCGCTGAAGTACGGCTTTGATGATGTGCGCAACGTGCTTGAGCGCGCCTCCGCGCGTGAGACCACGGCGCGCGTCGCCGCAGGTGGCGTGGCGAAGGCGCTCTTGAGCGCCCTTGGCGTAGAGATCTGGTCATTCACCGCAGAGGTTGGCGGAGTGGCCGTGGATCCGAACGCGTGCACGCGCACCCGCGAAGAGTCAGAGGAGAGCCCGCTGCGCTGCCCTGATCCCGCCGCAGAGACGCGCATGGTCGCTCGCATTGATGAGGCACGCGAGGCGGGGAACACTGTTGGCGGCATCTTTGAGGTGGTGGTGAAGGGTCTTCCGATCGGCCTCGGATCCTACGTGCACTGGGATCGTCGCCTTGATGCGGCGCTCGCGCAGGCGGTCATGAGCATCCAGAGCGTCAAGGGGGTGGAGTTTGGACTCGGCTTTGAGCAGACCCGCATCTTTGGGTCGGAGGTCCATGACGTGATTGAAGGGCGCTCCGCAGGCGGAGCATGGGTGCACCGCACGAATCGCGCCGGTGGGCTCACAGGTGGTGTGAGCAACGGTGAGCCGCTGGTGATTCGTGCAGCCGTAAAACCGATCAGCACCCTTGCCCGACCACTCCCGTCGGCTGACCTGATCAGCGGAGAGAAGGTGGAGAAGGCGCACTACGAACGTTCGGATATCAGCGTGGTCCCAGCGGCGGGCGTGATTGGCGAAGCGATGGTCGCCCTCGCACTTATCCCCTTCCTGCTGGAGAAGCTTGGCGGCGACTCACTTGAGGAGATCAAGGGGAGTCTTGACGCACTTCGCGCGCGAGCCGCAACACCGCGCAGCGCACCGGTCGCTGGCGGCGCACACGACCCAGATACGGATGCGAGCGGGACGAGTGCCGCAGGCTCCGGCGGCGACGACTAGATCCTGATGAGGACGCGACGAAGCAACCTTGCGCTCGTCGGCCTCCCCGGCGTGGGGAAGAGTTCCCTCGGACGCAGGCTCGCAGCGCAACTGAACGTTCCGCTGCTCGATCTTGACCGCAGCATCATCGCAAGCACGGGTGTTGCAAAAGACAGCGTGGAGGGAATCTTCGCGCGCGAAGGTGAAGCGGGATTCCGCATCCGCGAGCGCTCTGCCGTTGCCGCGCTTGATGAGGTCACACCGCCAACAGGGGGCGCCGCCGAGGCACTCGGCATCGGTCGGATCGTCGCGCTCGGCGGAGGCACGCTGGTTGACCCTCGTAACCGCTGGGTGATCAGCCAGTGCGCCCGCATCCTCTGGCTCGACGCCCCAGATGCGGTGATCGCTGGCAGGCTCCGAACGGCGCGCGTCGTTCGTCCACTGATGAAGCGAGGAAACCCAGAGGAGACACTGCGCACCCTCCGCGCAGAGCGATCGCGCTTCTATGCGATCGGCGCACGCCTTGAGAGCAAGAAGAGCCCAGGAACGCTCGCAGCGCCTGCCATTGAGCTCCTCCAAAACTCGCCACGCGGTGGCGGACGCCACCTCCTCTCGGCGGCCCTCCCATCAGGGCAGTGGGATCTTGGCGTCGGCATCGCAACCGAGTCGCTGCTCCGCGTCTTGAGGACACGGAACGCACGTCGTGTGGTCTTGGTGAGCGAACCGAATGCGGAGCGCGCGATCGGAGCAACGATCGCTGCCGCGCTGAAGCGCGCAAAGATCAGCGTGACGCCGCTCACGCTGAAGTCCGGAGAGTCGGCAAAGCAGTTGACCGTGATTGACGAGGCCGCGCGCACTCTCGCCGCCGCTGGCATTGAGCGGGGCGACCTCATCGTTGCCGTTGGTGGTGGCGCGCTGACAGACACAGCGGGACTCCTCGCCGCCCTCTATCTGCGCGGCATTGACTGGGTTGCCGTCCCAACGACACTCGCCGCACAACTGGATGCATCACTGGGAGGGAAGACGGGCGTTGACCTCCCAGAGGGGAAGAATTTGGTCGGCGCATTTCATCAGCCGATCGCCGTGATCGCCGATCTGGATGCGCTGCGCTCCCTGCCAACGCGGGAGATCGTTGCAGCAATGGGTGAGGCGGTAAAGATTGCACTCCTCGGTGAGGATCGCCTCTTCACCCTCCTCGAAGAGTGCGCAACACGCATCGCGGCAGGCGACGCGTCACTGCATGAAGACGGCACCTATGCAGAGATCGTGGAGCGCGCCGGGTGGTGGAAGTGCACCGTCGTTGCAGGCGATGAGCGAGAGGCGGGTTTGCGCATGAGCCTGAACCTCGGGCACACGCTCGGGCATGCGCTGGAGCAGGCGGCAAACTACAAGGGCATCCTGCATGGCGAGGCGGTCGGCTACGGCCTTCGCGCAGCGCTCACCATCGGCCAAGAGCTCGGCGTCACCCCTGCAGCACGCGCGTCCCGTGCACTCGCTCTGCTGGACGCGCTCGGCCTTGGCGTCGCTCCTCGCCGCGAGTCCCCCGCCGCGCTGGTTGAGGCCACGACACGCGACAAGAAGGTTGCGGGCGGGAAGATTCGCTGGGTCCTCGCAACGGAGCGCGCATTCGAGATCCGCGACGATGTCCCTGCTAGCCTCGTCCTACGTGCCGCCACGCAGATGCTGGCGGGGAGTGGAGGGAAACGGTGACCGAGCGAGCCACACGCATCCGCGCCGGAGAACTCTCACCGCGCACGCGTGCACACGCGGCTGGCGACGAGATCCTGCTGCTCAACGGCCCTAGCCTCAACCTGCTCGGCGAGCGTGAGCCAGAGCGATACGGAACGACCACCCTTGATGAGATTGAGACGCGTGTTGCGGCCGCCGCAGAGGCCGCAGGGATGACGCTCGTTGACTCCTTTCAATCAAACCATGAAGGCGATCTGATTGATCGACTCCACGTGCGCGACTTCTCGTGGGTGATCATCAATCCTGGCGGACTCACGCACACCAGCGTCAGCCTCCGCGATGCACTCTTGGCCGTCGAGCGGCCGTTCGCCGAAGTGCACCTCTCCAACCCTGAAGAGCGTGAAGCATTCCGCCACATCAGCCTCCTTGAGGATGTTGCCGCCGTTGCAGTGCGTGGCATGCTCGCCGCAGGCTACGAACGCGCCGTTGCGCTGATCGCCGAGCTACGCGCGGAGGTGACCACGTGAGCGGCGATCCCGCCGCACGTCTCGCTGAGATTCGTCGCGAGATTGATCGCATTGACAGCGAACTGCTGAAACTCTTGGAGCAGCGCACGAACTTTGCACTGGAGGCGGGTGCCGCCAAGGCGGCGCTCGGTCGCCCAGTGCACGATCCAGAGCGAGAGGCGCAACTTCTGGCGCGTATCAGCGAGCGTGGTGCTGGCGCGCTCAGTCCTGAGGATCTTCGGGCGCTTTGGGAGCTGCTGATGGCGGCGACACGTCGAGCGGAGTCGCAGGAGTAAAGCCGGCACATCGCATCACTGGGAGGCGCGGATATCGCGCGTAGCGCGGGTCGCGATCAGAGAGACCGCAGCGCAAGAAGTCAGAACCTCGTCCACTGGTGATCTCGCGCGCCTCCGCGCAGCCGGCACAGAGACCGAGCCGCTTCATGCGGTGTGGCGGAGGGGGAGGGATTCGAACCCCCGCAGACCGTTACCAGCCTGGGCTGTTTTCAAGACAGCTCCGTTCAACCACTCCGGCACCCCTCCGCTGCGCAGTCTATCGGATGCGGGGCTGCCGCTCAGCCGAAGTGCTTGATGTGGTCGGCCCAGTGCGCGCTGCTCTCCTGCTGGACTAGCTGCTGCAGGGGCTCGCCCTCAAGGGCGGGGAAGGCACGCTCGTCAAAGAGCTCCGCCTCGCTCAGTGAGAGAACGAGGGTGCGCAGCTCCCACCAGGCGCCAGCCTCAGAGGTGATCACCTCCGCCGCCTCACGCGTGGCACTCTCGCGGTCAATACGGGCATTCAGTTGATCAAGCGACTCTGCAGTGCGGTGCGGCGTTCCGCCACTCTTCATCACACCAATCTCGTAGCCGCCACGACGCTCCCACCACTCAATGTGAGCGAGCAGCACCGTTCGGGTTGCGTCGCCATCGACGCGCTGGTTCCAGGCATCTTCGCGCGTCGCCGATATCGCATCATCAAGCGTGCGCCGAGCAGCATCAAGGTGCGCAATCAGGTCGGCCTTCGTGGTGATGTTGGCTGGCTCGATCATGCTGGGGCGTATCTCAGCGCGGTGCGGTCGGCACAAGATGCGTGCGGCCGCCGAGATACGGATGCAGCACGGTGGGGAGCTTGACGCTCCCGTCTGGCTGCGCCCCGTTCTCCAGCAGCGCCGCCAAGACGCGCGGGATGGCGAGGCCAGAACCGTTCAGCGTGTGAACGAGCTCTGGCTTAGCCCCCGGCTCGCTGCGATGTCGGATTGCCATGCGGCGCGCCTGATAGTCGCCAAAGTTGGAGCAGGACGAGACCTCAAGCCAACGCTGCGATCCCGCCGCCCAGACCTCAAGGTCGTACTTGCGCATCTGGACGAAGCCCATGTCCCCCGTTGCCATCAGCAGCACCCGGTACGGAAGTTCAAGTCGCTGGAGCAGAATCTCGGCGCGCTCGGTGAGCCACTCGAGTGCAGCGCGCGAATCTTCTGGTCGCTCAAAGCTGACCATCTCCACCTTGTCGAACTGATGCAGGCGGAGGATGCCACGCGTCTCGCGACCGGCGGCTCCCGCCTCCCGACGGAAGCAGGGGGTGTACGCCGCGTAGCGGATCGGTAGGTGCGCGCCGTCTAAGATCTCATCGCGATGAAGATTCGTGACAGGGACTTCTGCGGTTGGGGCAAGGTAGAAGCCGTCACGGCCAACGACGTACATCTGATCTTCCTTGTCAGGGATCTGCCCCGTGCCACGTGCAGAGGCCTCATTCACCAAGATCGGTGGCCAGATCTCCGTGAAGCCGTTCTCGCGCACATGCGTGTCAAGGAAGAGATTGATCAGCGCGCGGATCAGTGCCGCGCCATCCGCGCGATACGCCGGGAAGGCGGCGCCCGCCACCTTTGCACCGCGCTCCAGATCAAAGATGCCGAGCCGCTCCGCCACCGCGTCGTGCTCTGGCGCTGGCGCCGTTGCTGGTGCGCTCCCATCAGCGGGGATCCCTGGATGCCCCTTCGGCACCCAGGTTCGAATGCTGCGATTCGCCTCCGCACCACCGACCGGAATATCTTCGTCGGGCGGATTCGGAATTCGAAGGAGCGCATCTTCTAGCGCCGCCTCCGCCGTTGCTAGCTGATCTTCGAGCTGCGTCAGTTGATCGGCGATCTTCTGTGAGGCCGCCTTCCCGGCAACCACCTTCGCGTCGTCCTTGGCGGTGCCTGCGGCGAGGAGTGCGCCGACCTCGGCGGAGATGCTCTTCCGCTCGGCACGCAGCGCGTCCACCTTGACGGAGAGTTCGCGGCGACTCGCATCCGCGGCGAGGGCGGCGTCAACCACGGCGGGATCTTCACGCTTTGCGATCGCGCCCGCGCGCAGGCGGTCAGCGTCGTCCCGAAGCCGCTGTGTGCCGACGCTCATGCCCGTACTCCACTCATGCGCGCACTCTACTGAATCGCGGCGGCGGCGCGTAGGCGCGTGACCACCAGTGCGGGATCCAGTGCGGCGAGGAGCCAGCCTGCGCGCGGGCCGTTGGTGCGTCCAAGAAAGGCGGCGTAGAGGGAGGCAAACGCGCGCACGGGCTGGAGGCCGCCCGCCTTGGCGGCGCTGAAGATGAGGCTCTGCCACGCCTCGCCACCGGCTGGCTTCGACGCATCGGCCGCATCGGCAAGGGCGAGCAGCCAGGCGCGCTCCTCTGCACTGAGTTCGCGGACGGCATCCGCTGGGAGATCGTCGCGCACGGCGATGCGCGCCTCATCGGGCGCGTAGTCCGCGAGCCAGTGCTTCGCCGCATCTATTCGCTCGTCCAACTCCTGCTGTTCAGCGGTGGTCAGCGGACTCCCCTTCTCCTCTGCCGCACGTGTAGGGGCATCCACGCCGGGTAGCTGCAAGAGGAGGGAGAGCTGCCCGAATGCTGGGCGCCATGCGCCTGCCGCCGCCACCGCCGCTGTCGCATCTCCATCTGCCACCTGGCTGTAGAAGTGCATCCGC
>JAUMDJ010000073.1:0-1700 GCA_032121895.1 Chloroflexota bacterium
GGGGCCGCCGCGCTCGCCGCGCTCGCCATCGCGCATCTCTTTCTCCTCCCCCTTCCGTCGCGAACCCTCCACCTTCTCGCTCTCCTGCTCGGCATCGGACTACTCCTCCTGTTCGTTCTACTTCCACGTACAAACCTGCAGAGGCTGCGCGCAGCCACACTTGGCGCACTCTTGATTACGTTGCGGATCACACTGTTCGGCCTTCCGATTCCACCTGTGGATGTCGCAGCGCTTCCCGCAGGAGTGGCTGCCGCTGAAGGTGAGGTGCGGGCCTTACTGGCACCTCTCCGTGGAGCCCAGAGAATCGTGCTTGATGTTTCAGGGGTCCGCGTCTCTGTTGAGGCACCACCAAATCCAACGCTGAGGGTTGGGGACCGCGTATCAGCAACGCTTGAGTACACATCACAATCACCTGAGGCTCGTGAGCGCGCCCGAGTACGAGGCATTCAGGCAGTGGCTCGCACGTACAGTGTGACGCTTCTCTCGCGCGGCGGACCGCTCGAATGGCTGCGCACCCGCATTGGAGATGATCTGGAGCGCGTCATCCCTGCACCGGCTGGTGGGTTCGCCGCTGCCATCGTCGTGGGGCTGCGGGAACGAGTGGATGAGCGACTTGCCGACGCCTTCACCGCCACCGGCCTTGGGCATGTGGTTGCCCTCTCCGGATGGAACGTCGCCATCACCATGGCGGTCGCTGACCGTGCGCTCCGACGTCTGCCGCCCAGCCGTCGTCGCTGGTCTCTCATCATCATTGCGCTTCTCTACGGCCTCTTTGCAGGCGCGAGCGCAAGCGTGATTCGTGCAAGCGTCATGAGTGCAGCCGCGCTGGTTGCAGCGGCGGGTGGTCGACGTGGCGCTGGCGCAGTTGCGCTTGCTCACGCAGTGCTCGCACTCCTCGTCCTTGATCCATCAATCGCATATGACGCTGGCTTCCGCCTCTCTGCACTTGCCACTGCCGGTCTCCTTGCGAAGAGCTCAGACTGGTCACGAGTTGCCATCCAGCTCACGACTCGTCTCCCCCGACCCTTCCAGCGACCATGGTCGGCAATCGCAGAAGATGTTGCCGTCAGCATCGCCGCACAAGCCGCAACAATCGGGGTTGTCATTGCACTGTTCGGGCGGGTCGCCCTCTGGTCAGTTCCTCTTACACTCTTAATTGCGCCTTTAATTCCGGCAGCTACTGGTGCGGCGCTCCTCGCAATCATTGCGGGGGAGGTTGCCCCGTACCTCACGGGGCCTCTCTCGCTGATCCCCAGCATCCTGGCACTGCCGGCGAGCGCACTCTTTAGGACCGCAGCCTGGATTGCCGAAGCGGGGGCGCAACTGCCACTCACGGATCTCGTCGTCCCGCGCGACGCAACGTTTGCCATTGGAGCCGGACTCTCCCTTATTGGAATTGTTGCCCTCAACCGTCGAGCAGCGTCGCCTACTGAGCAGGACACTGAACCTAAGAATGGAATCTCCGGGCGCGTCTCGGCAGCGAGTGGCGTAGTGATTCTTCTTGTGAGCTCACTCCTCTCCAGTAGCAGCGGTGCCGCTCCAGGCTCTCTGCGCATCTCGGTCCTAGACGTTGGCCAGGGAGATGCAATTCTTGTCGAACTGCAGGGTCGCAGGATGCTGATTGACGGCGGGCCTGATCCTGCACGTCTGAGCGTTGAGCTTGACGCCTTGATCCCTTCATGGGATCGCAAGATTGACGT
>JAUMDJ010000074.1:0-2384 GCA_032121895.1 Chloroflexota bacterium
GCGGCAACAACCGCGGCAACACTCCCTGGCGCTGCCGCAAGCGCGGCGCTGACCTCGTCGCGGAGTGCATCCGAGTTCGGCGCCGCATTGCGAAGTGCGGCCGCCGCCGCCTGCATCCGTGCCGCGCGCGCGGGTGTGGCGGACTGATCCTCTGCCGCAAGCGAGAGTCCTGCGGCAAGTGCACGCACTGGGCCTGGCGCCATCACGGCGGCGCTGATCGCTGCCGCGAGTGCGCTCGGCGTATCTGCACGACGTTCGAGGATCTGCGCGGGGAGCGCGCGCACGTCGAGAAGGACCAGGCCCTGCGCATCGTCGCGTACTGGCGAGGCGAAGGCGGCGGCGGGAGGGGTTGCGCCAGCTGGCGTGAGCCCAGCGTCAACGGGGAGGTCAAGCGCCGCTTCAGCAGACCGACGTGTCGGCTGCGGTGCGTCGGCGATTCGTTCGCTGAGTGGATCAACGGTTCGGAGTTCGTCTGCAAGTGCACCCGCCTCATGTCGAATCGCACCAACAACGCCTAAGAGTGAGGTGGCCGACTTCACGCCATCCTTGGCGATCTGTCGCAAGAAGTCACGACGCGCGGAGGGCTGACCTGAACTCGGCTGCTCCTTTGCGGGCGTGTCGCCCATCGCCGTTAGAAGGGGATGATCGCCGAGACGATCCCCTCGGGGAGACGCGAGCGTCCACCGAGAGCCGGGAGCTCAGCAAGGAAGCTAATCCCAACGACTGTCGCGCCGAGCTGTTCGACCAGTCGAATCGTGCCGGCAACGGTGCCGCCCGTGGCGAGCACGTCGTCCACGATCACCACGCGCTGTCCAGGGGTGAGCGCATCGCGATGCAGCTCCAAGACATTCTTCCCATATTCAAGTTCGTACTCCACGGTGATCGTCTCGCCTGGGAGCTTGCCGAGCTTTCGCACAGGGACGAAGCCGAGTCCGAGCGCGTGGGCAATCGGTGCGCCGAAGATAAATCCGCGCGACTCGATCCCAACAATGACGTCCGGCTTCTGCGCGCGGATCGGGACCAGCATTGCCTCAATCGCAGCGTTGAACGCCTCAGCATCTTGGAGAAGTGTGGTGATGTCGCGGAAGATGATCCCTGGCTTCGGAAAGTCAGGGATCGTGCGGACCTTTGATGCGAGCTGTTCTGGGTTCACCTGCGGAAGTTTACGCGAGCGGGGCGGCGGACGCGGCGGCCGCCTCCAGCCTTCGCCCCTCTGCGGCAAGCAGCCCCACAATCTCCACGGCGAGGCGCCAGATCCGCTCTGGGCTCGCTGGGGTCGTGGACCGGAGGCCCCCTTGCTGGAAGGTGAGCTCGCCACGCGGGCGATCCGCAAGGACGCGCTCGGCAACTCCTCGTGGGAGGTCCGCAAAACGAATCACGAGGCGACCCTCATCCCGAAGGATGGAGGCGAGCCCTGCATCGCTCGCGTCCGCACGAAGTTGCGCCACTTCAAGGAGGCGTTGTGCGGGTGCTGGCGCTTCGCCGAAACGATCACGCATCTCATCGGCGATCGCACGGATTGACGCGGCACTCTGCGCCGCACCGAGGCGGCGATAGAGATCAAGGCGCTGTCCTTCGTCCTCCACGTAACTGCTCGGCAGGTGCGCGGTGACCGGAAGATCCAAGATCGCGGTGCCGCGTTTGCGAATCGGCGCGCGCCCTTCGCGCTCTGCGCGCTTCACCTCAACCGATTCGGCGAGCAGTTGTGAGTAGAGATCAAACCCAACCGCAGCAATGTGCCCCGATTGTTCACCGCCGAGCAGATCGCCCGCACCGCGAATCTCAAGATCAGCGAGCGCCAACTGGAATCCAGCGCCAAGGTGCGCCGCATCAAAGATTGCCTTCAGCCGCTTGCGCGCCACGTCACTGAGCGACTCCTCTTGTCGATAGAGGAGGTAGCACCAGGCGCGCCGACTGCTTCTCCCCACGCGCCCGCGGAGTTGATAGAGCTGCGCCAGACCGAGCTTGTCCGCACGGTCCACGATGATCGTATTGGCGTTCGGAATGTCTAAGCCTGACTCAATGATGGTGGTGCAGACGAGGATATCCACTTCGCCACGGACAAACTCGCCCATCACACGCTCCAGGGCGCGACTCTCCATCTGTCCATGTCCAACGGCGATCCGAGCGTCCGCGAGGAGTCCCCGCAACTGTTCCGCCGCCGCCTCAATGGACTCAACGCGATTGTGGACGTAGTACGACTGTCCGCCGCGCTCTAACTCACGGGCGAGCGCATCGCGCACCAACTCAAGGCTCGCCTCGGCCACGCGCGTCGCCACGGGGTGACGATCCTCTGGCGGTGTCTCAATCGTTGAGAGGTCACGAATCCCGGAGAGGGCAAGGTTTAACGTGCGCGGAATCGGCGTGGCGGTGAGGGTCATCAC
>JAUMDJ010000075.1:0-1612 GCA_032121895.1 Chloroflexota bacterium
AGGATCAGCACAGCGAAGACTGCGGCGAGTCCCGTATGGAAGAGCCATGCGGCAGATCCGAGCGCATGTTCGGAGGCGGCGTAGATCCGCGCGTCGAGCGTCGGGTCGATCAGGTCACAGGCGAGGATCGCCGCCGCACCAACGCCAACGAGCAGTTCTGGTGCGCGACCGTTCGCAAGCTTCGTGAGCCTCGTGTTCGCAGTCAGCTGATTCATGTTCATACGATACCCGTGACCATCAGTGTTGCCACGATGAGCATGGAGGCGGCGACGATGCGGCGGAGGAGAGCGCCGCTGATCACTCGAACAAGCTTCCGGCCACCGAGCGCACCTGCGAACGCTGCGAGGGTTGCCACGATGAGCGCATCACGCAGCGGTCCAGCACTCTCCAGCACGGCGGCGGAGGCTCCAGTCCCGTAGACGGCGAGACGTGCAAGGTCAACAAAGGCCGCCCCAGCCGCACCAGTCGCAGCGAAGCGCGCTGGTGAGAGGCGCAGCTGCAACAGGAAGGCGCTGCGCAGCACCCCTTGATTCCCCGTCAGTCCGCCAAAGAATCCGGAGAGGAGGCCGCCGACGGGGAGGGCACTCGGCGAGATGTGCAGGGTGGTGGCGCGCGGCGAGAGCTCCAGCGCGACCAGGGCGAGGATCACCCCTCCCACCACGAGCTTCAACGGCGTGACTTGAAACGACGACTCTCCAATGGAGTAGCGAGCGAGTGGCTCTGCCTCGCCGAGTGCCCCGAGGAGTGTTGCGCCAAGGAGTGCGGCTGCCGCCGCTGGCACACCGAATCGGAAGGCCACCGGCCAGTCAATCTCGCTGCGCATGATCCCCACCTTGAAGAGTGAGTTGAGCAGGTGCACCACCGCAACGGCACCGATCGCGAGCGGGAGTGGAAAGTAGAGGGCGAAGACTGGGACCAGTGCGGTGCTCAAGCCAAATCCAGAGATCAGGGTTGCCGCAGATGCGGCGGCGGCTGCAAGTGCAATCAGCAACAACTCCATGCAGACATCGTAGCGGCGAACCCCCATAATCACCGCATGATCCTCCCTGAGCCACGCGACAGATTCCGCGGCACCCTGCCGAAGCGTTGGGTTGCGCTGGACTTTGAGACCACGGGGATCTGGAAGAAGGATCCGGATGTTGCCGTGATTGAGATCGGCCTCATCACCTACGAGCGAGACCGCGAGGTTGCGGCCTGGTCCACCCTCGTCAAGTCAGACACGACTGTGAGCGACTTCATTGCAGAGCTGACGGGGATCACGCAGGCGATGATCGATAAAGACGGCGTTGACGTGGATGAGGCTGGGGATGGTCTCGCCGAGCGCCTCGCTGGCGCAGAGTTGGTGGTCGCGCACAACATGTCCTTTGACGCAGAGGGGCTGCAGTGGCTCGGCATTGAGCTCGGGCGTGATCAGCACACCTACTGCACGATGCGGGGTCTCACCGCGCCAGACCAGAAGTGGCCGCGCCTTGAAGAGGTGGTCAAGGAGTTTCAAATCAAGGTGGAAGGAGACGCCCACCGTGCGGAGAGCGATGCTCGCACCGCTGGCCGTGTCTTCATTGAGATGGTGCGCCGCGGGTACTGACCGCACGAGCGCCGATCACGCAGAAAA
>JAUMDJ010000076.1:0-5509 GCA_032121895.1 Chloroflexota bacterium
ACGTTCGCCCCAGCGAGCCACGCCTGGGCCGCCTTCGCGTCGCTGCGCCAAGCATCACCCGGTCCAAGTGACGCGGCGAAGGATCGATAGTCACCGCGATACGCGTCAAGCGTGCGCGGAGAGAGGTTGCGCTCAACGCTCAGGTAGATGAGACACGATTCAATGATGCGATCGAGTGGGCTCACGGCGAGTCCACCGCTCATGATCCGCTCTGGCCCGCCTTTGCCAGGAGCTCCCGTGCCGCAGCCTCTGCGCCACTCCCTGCAGCGTCGCCGGCGAGCATTGACGCGAGTTCACGCATACGTTCGTCGCCGGTAAGGCGACGCACCTCCGTGATCGTGCGTCCCCCCTCCTCACGCTTGCGTACCTGCAGGTGCACGTCCGCCTGCGCCGCAACCTGTGGGAGATGCGTCACGCAGAGCACCTGATGCTGCGTGGCGATTCGCTTCAGACTCTTGCCGAGCGTCTCTCCAGCGCGCCCTCCAAGCCCTGCATCAATCTCATCGAAGACCAGCGTCCGACTTTCGCTCGCATCGCTGAGTGCCTCTTCGAGTGCGAGTGAGACTCGGCTCAGCTCACCGCCAGAGGCGATCTTTGCGATCGGTGCCGCGGGCTCTCCAGCATTCGGCGCGAAAAGGTACTCCACGTCGTCCCCACCACTGCGGTCCACGAGGCAGGAAGCCCCTTCAACGAGCGGGTCGTCTTCGCCACCAGCTCGAGGTGCGACAGAGATCTCGAACGTTGGCGGGAGTGCGAGCGACTCAAGGGCACGGTTCACCGCCTTACAGAGTCGTCCGGCTCCGGCCACTCGCGCGCCCCGCAACTGCGCCGCGAGCACACCAATCTGCTCCGCAAGCGCGGTTCGTTCCTTCAGGATCTGACCCTGCCGCTCCGTGGCTCCTTCTAGACGTGCAACCTCGCGCTCAGCGCGTTCGAGGGCGTCCGCGAGGCCCGCCTCGTCGGTGCGGAAGCGTCGCTCCAGCGAAAGGATCAACCCAAGCCGCTCCTCAATCTCAGCAACGGGACGACTCAGCGCCTCACCTACTTCGCCGCGCGCGGCATCACGAGCGAGATCGTCAATCTCTACCGCGAGCGCGCTAATGCGCTCCGCAAGTGATGCGCTCCCGGAATCAAGCTTGAGCAGCTCACGTGCGCTCCTATCAAGAAGTCGAGAACGCGCACGGAGGCTCTCATCATCCGCATCCAGGAGTGCCAGAATCTCTGCGCGGAGACCGTCGATCCGATCGCTACTCGTGGCGCGACGCAGCTCCTCACGGAGTCGCTCCCCCTCCCCTGGCTCGATCGCGGCACTCCGAAGGTCATCTCGCTCCGCACGAGCGATCAGCAACAGTGCCTCACGTCGGGCATCACCACCGCCGAGTTCATCAAACTCCACCTGCAAGCGTTCGCGCTGCTCAACCAACGTGCCAATCTTCTCTCTCATTTCGAGGGTCTCTGACCAGCGATCAAGAAGATCCCGCTGGCGACCCCGGTCCCCTAGGCGCTGTTGATCGTGCTGCCCATGGATCTCAATCCGCGGCGCTACCTCCGCAGTGAGCGCCGCGATTGTCACCAGCTCGTCGTTGATGCGCGCAATGGAGCGCCCCTCGCTGTGCACCTCTCGGACAATGATCTGTTCCGCTCCATCCGCGCTCAGCAAGAGGTCCACGCGGAGCTTCGGCTCGCCGCTTCGGATTGCATCAGTATCCGCACGCGCACCGCGGGCGAGCGCGAGCGCGTCAACGATGAGGCTCTTCCCCGCGCCAGTCTCACCGGTTAGGACCGTGAGCCCAGCACCGAGTTCAACGCGGACGGCGTCAATGATTGCGAGTCCAGAGACACCGAGCTCAATGATGCGCGACCCGTTCGCGGGGGTGCGCTTCGCGGCGCTCACCGTGGAAGGAGATCCACCTTCTGGCGCACAAGGTCCCAGAAGGGGGCGAGGCCATGAAGTTCAGCAAAGCGAATCGGGAGTGGCGCAGCCGAAACTCGCACTCGATCACCTGTGGCGAGCGGTTCGTCGATCCATCCGTCAATTGAGATAACCGCCTCTTCGCCGTCAACGACCGTGCAGATGACCACCTGTTCGGCGGAGACCACGACTGATCGAAGTGTGGCGAGATAGGCGGCGATTGGGGTCACGATGATGTTGCGGCTCACCGGGTCAAGGATCGGTCCGCCGGCCGAGAAGGAGTAACCCGTGGATCCGGTTGGCGATGAGACCACGACGCCGTCTGCAATGTAGGTGGCAAGGTGGCTCTCTCCGATCGCAACATCCAGGCGAACCACGCGCGGAAGACGCCCACGCGCGACCACCACATCATTGAGTGCGGTAAAGGTGCGCTCCCCACCGTCGGCGCGTTGCACGGTTGCACGAAGCGCCATTCGCTCCTGCGCACTCCACTTCCCCTCACTGAACGCCTCAAGGGCGCTCGCGAGCTGGAAGCTCTCTGAGCGGGCGAGGAAGCCGATCTTGCCGAGGTTGATACCGAGGAGTGGAACGCTCTGCTCGGCCACGGCGGCGGCGGCGCGGAGGAAGGTGCCATCCCCACCGAGCGAGAAGAGCACTTCGCTGCCTGGGAGAGCCGCCGCGATGCTTTCGCGCTCCTCGGCTGCGAACCCCCAGTGCTCGATGCCGCGCGCGGCGCACCAACCTGCCGCCTCGTCCCACGCTTCAAGGGCGAGGTCGTTCTTGGGGTTGTATACAAATCCGTAGCGGCGCATAGGCGCATCATCGCATACGGCCACACTCGGGTGGCGTACCGCACGAGGGCTAGCTGGGGCGGCGTGCCTCCCAGACGGCACGGATCTGGCGCTCAATCCCCGCCTCATCAAGCCCGATCAACGTGCGTAGATCGCTCACACTTCCGTGGTCAACGAATGCTCCCGCTGGGATGCCAATGCTTAGGATCGTCGCGCGGACGGGCTGGCCAGTTGCCGCCTGATCCGCCGCGAGCGATTCAACGACGGCTCCACCGAAGCCCCCAGCAGCGACGCTCTCCTCCAGGGTGACAATTAGCGTGGTAGAGCGCCCAAGGCGACGGTAAAGTTCATGATCGATCGGACTCGCCCAGATCGCATTGACCACGCCGACCGAGAGTCCGCTGCTGCGGAGTCGCTCTGCAACGCGCATGCCGCGCTGCACAATCGGGCCGAATCCGACGATAACGATATCTGTCCCCTCATCAAGCATCTCTGCCTTACCAACAGGGATCGGCTTCGGATCGCGAACTGGAACCCCTTCAATGCTGTCGCGAGGATAGTGGAGCGCAAACGGATGATCCTGTGCGAGCGCAGTGCGCACGAGCGCTCGGAGCTCCTGCTCATCTTTTGGTGACGCGATCACAAGGCGCGGGATCTGCCGCTGTGCGGTCAGCGTGAACATTCCCTGGTGGCTCGTCCCGTCCTCACCAACGAGGCCGGCACGGTCAACTCCCAGGAGAACTGGCTGATCGTTCTGGCAAGCGTCGTGCACGATCTGATCCCACGCTCGCTGCATGAAGGTGGAGTAGATCGCAACGACTGGTCGACCACCACCCATCGCAATTCCAGTTGCGGCGGCAACCGCATGCTGTTCCGCAATCCCTACATCGTAGAAGCGATCCGGGTACGCCTTTGCGAAAGTGTCGAGGCCCGTCCCAGTTGGCATGCCAGCGGTAATCGCAACGATGCGGCGGTCATCGGCCGCGGCAGCAACGAGTTCCGCTGCGAAAGCGGAGGTGTAGTTCGGCTTCTTCGGTGCGGGGGCAACGGGGACCGCACCCGCCTTCCCGTACGAATCCGTGGCAACGCCGACCTCAATTTTTGGCAGTGCCGCTCCGTGGAAGGTGATCGGATCCGCTTCCGCCGGCCTGTAGCCGCGACCCTTCTGCGTGCGCACGTGCACGATCACCGGTCCTGGCATGTTGAACGCGCTCGTAAACGCCTCTTCCATCTGAACGCGGTTATGCCCGTCCAAGACGCCGACATAGGTGATCCCAAGGTCTTCAAAGAGTCGCCCAGGCTCCTGCGCAAAGGAGATGACAGAGCGACGGAGGCTCTTCGAGATCCGAACGAGGGTTGCTCCAATGAGTGGAATCGCCCCCACGATGCGATCGTACCGACCCTTGCTCTCGCGCCATGCTCCGGAGAGCTTCACCTTAGAGAGATAAGTAGAGATTGCTCCTACGGTTGGCGAGATTGACATCTCATTGTCATTCAGCACGATCAGCATCTTTGTTTGACGGTGTCCAATGTCATTGAGCGCCTCCAGGCTGAGTCCGCTCATGAGTGCCGCGTCGCCGACGATGACTGCGATCTTCTCGCTGCTGCCGCGAACATCGCGGGCAAGCGCGAGGCCTTGGCCAATTGAAATCCCTGTTCCAGCATGGCCACCATCGAACACGTCGTGCGGCGACTCGCTCCGGCGCGGGAAGCCGCCAATGCCGCCGAGTTGACGCAGGCTGCCGAACCGAGCAAGGCGACCCGTGAGAAGTTTGTGTGGGTATGCCTGATGGCCAGTATCAAACACGATCCGATCGACGGGTGAAGACATGATGTGATGCAGCGCAATCGTCAACTCCACCACCCCGAGGCTTGGGCCCAAGTGGCCTCCCGTCACCGCCGTGGTGGCGATGATCGCCGTGCGAACCTCTTCGGCCAGTTGCGTGAGTTCGGCTGAGGAGAGCCCCTTCAGGTCGCTTGGCCCGCTCAGGCGCGCGAGGAGCGAGTCTGGACCGACCGCACGCAACGCGATCCCTTCGTCCACAACCTTGCGCGGCTCAACGCTCACTGCTCCTCCTCGTCATCATCTGCGTCAAGCTCCGCCAGCCCACCCTCAGGGAGCAGCTCTTCAATCCGCAGTCGCGCAGCCTCAAGCTGCTTCTGTGCGTGCTGCTGTAGCTTCACGCCACGCTCAAAGTGGGTGACAGCGGCTTCAAGGCCGCCATCTTCTGATTCGAGTCGCTCTACGATACTGCGAAGCTCGCGCATCGTCGCTTCAAACTCTTCGGGGAG
The DNA here is from genome assembly GCA_032121895.1 of Chloroflexota bacterium. GTDB lineage: Bacteria > Chloroflexota > Limnocylindria > Limnocylindrales > Limnocylindraceae > Limnocylindrus. The sequence goes on from JAUMDJ010000076.1 coordinate 4,996, forward strand.
CGCGCCGCCGGTCGACTTAGGACGCTTTGCCGCCATCTCGACCCCCCTTTTCGCTGCGCTTCACGTTCGCCACAAGTGACCCCTCGGCGAGCCGCACTAGAATCTCACGCCCAACGGGAGCTTGTCGCCATGAGCGCACAATCGACCCGTCTCCCCCTTCAACCATGGCATATCCACGAGAGAGAATGGCGAGCGGCGAGAGGGCGGCAAGGAGGAGGTGCGCCTGCCGCACCTGGTGCGCCGCCCCGCGAAGGGAGAGTCGCGCCCCGCGCATAAGGTCGTCCCCCATCTGTGCGAGGCGTTCCTCCTCTCGTTCAATCTGATTCTCGGGTCCGATTGCAATCAAGGAACGCCCCTCTTCGCGAAGTTCAGCCGCACACTGAAGGACGATGCGTTGCATCTCCTGATATGCACGGCCGAGCAGTTGCAGCGGTCGGGCGCGAATCAGATCAAGGTTCGGTGAGAGTCGTGCCGCCGCAATGCTCGGCGTCCCCGCACGATCATCCGCGACGAG
>JAUMDJ010000077.1:0-7067 GCA_032121895.1 Chloroflexota bacterium
AAGTGCATCAAGTTGATCTGCAAGGCGGTCGCCGACGCGGTCATTGAGGGCGCGGCAGAACGTGCTGCTCGACTCCCTGAACTTGAGGCGCAGGAGGCTGCAGCTGCGGCCGCCGCGGCACCAGAGAGCCAAGCGGCATCTGATGCACAGGACGATCTTGTTGCGGCACTGAGTGCGGCTGGAACGTTGAGCTTCTCGCCTGACGAGGAGCCAGCTCCAGCAGCCGTCCGAGACGAGAGCACCCCAAGCGCGTAACGCAGAGCGAAGAAGAGGAGTACGCCATGGCGATTAGCGCAGAAGCGGTAAAGGATCTTCGCGAGCGAACTGGTGCTGGCTTCATGGATTGCAAGCGAGCGCTGGAAGAGGCTGGTGGAGACGTTGAGAAGGCTGTCACCACGCTTCGAGAGGCAGGGCTCGCCGCCGCTGCAAAGAAGGCTGGGCGTGATGCACGTGAGGGGCTCGTCTCCTCCTACATTCACACCGGTGGTCGCGTCGGCGTCTTGCTTGAAGTCAACTGCGAAACAGATTTCGTTGCGCGTAACGAGCAGTTCCAGAAGCTTGTGAAGGATATCGGCATGCAGATCGCCGGCCTCAGCCCTAAGTACGTCAGCCAGGAGCAGATTCCCGCGGATGTGCTGGCCGCAAAGCGCGCGGAACTGGAAGCTGATGAGGCGCTTGCCAAGAAGCCAGAGTCGGTTCGGGCGCAGATTGTTGAAGGGCAGCTTCGAAAGTGGTTCGAAGAGGTGTGCCTTCTCGACCAGCCGTTCCGTGATGGTGAGGAGACGGTTGGCCAGTTGATCACCAACGCGGTTGCAACGATCGGCGAGAATATCCGCGTCCGTCGCTTCGTGCGCTACGCACTCGGCGAGGAGCTCTGAGTCGCGCCATGGCGAGCCACGTGGCACAGCCATGACGCCAACGCCGCGCTACTCCCGCATTCTCCTGAAGCTCTCTGGAGAGGCACTCCTCGGCGATCAGCAGTACGGCGTCGATTCAAAAGTCCTCTCGTTCGTTGCTGAGCAAGTCAAAAGCGTCCGCGCTCTAGGCGTGGAGGTTGGCATTGTCGTGGGCGGCGGCAACATCTTCCGCGGGATGACCGCATCAAGCGCGACCGGGATGGAGCGCGCAACCGCAGACCATATCGGTATGCTCGCAACGGTCATGAACGGGCTGGCGCTACAAGACGGGCTGGAGCGCGCAGGCGTTGAGACCCGCGTGATGACGGCAATTGAGATGAATGAGGTTGCTGAACCGTACATCCGCCGCCGCGCAATCCGCCACATCGAGAAGGGTCGTGTGGTGGTTTTTGTTGCTGGAACCGGCAACCCGTACTTCACCACCGACACTGCGGCAGCGCTTCGGGCCGTTGAAATTGGCGCCCAAGTCATGCTCAAGGCAACCAAGGTTGACGGAGTGTATGACAAGGATCCCCACGTGCACGCCGATGCGGTCAGGATTCCAGCGATCAGCTACGGCCGAGTTCTTGTAGAGGGCCTCAAAGTGCTCGACGCGGCGGCAGTGTCACTCTGTATGGAGAATGGCCTTCCTATCGTGGTATTTGACCTTGATACTCATGAGAACGTGCTGAAGGCGGTGCGCGGCGAAGAGGTGGGCACGATGATTTCTAAGGAGGGGACCCGATGAGTGGAAGCGTTGAAGAGCGAATGGCCCGAGCCGTTGAGGCGTTCGGCAAGGACCTCGGTGGCTTTCGCACGGGGCGAGCGAGCGCGGCACTTGTTGAACACATAACGGTTGACCACTACGGCGCGAAGACACCGTTGAATCAGATGGCTGGCATCAGCGTCCCAGAGAATACGCTCCTCGTTGTGCAGCCGTGGGACCCAACCGCAATCCCCGCCATCGAGAAGGCGCTCAATAACGCCCAGCTCGGAATGACGCCGGCGGTTGACGGAAACATCATTCGGCTTCGAGTCCCATCTATGACGGAGGAGCGCCGCAAGGATCTTGTGAAGCAGATGGGGAAGCGGACCGAAGAGGCACGCATCGAGATTCGGAACGCTCGCCGCGACGCACAAGAGGCCATCAAGAAGCTAGAGAAGACGAAAGAGATTGGCGAGGATGATTCAAGGCGTCAACTTGAAGCCTTGCAGAAGGCGACGGACGCGAAGATTGCAGAGATCGACCGCATGGCCTCTTCCAAGGAGCGCGAGGTTCTCGAAGGTTGACCGAGCGTAGCGTCGATCGTCCGGTTGACGCTCCACCGCTCGTCCACCGTGGACCGGCGGCACAGGGCCTGCCGCGCCATGTCGCCATCATCATGGACGGAAATCGGCGCTGGGCCCGAGCACAGGGGCGCGATGAACTTGATGGGCATACCGCTGGGACCGAAACGCTGCGAGGTGTCATCACTCGTGCCGCGGAACTTGGCATTTCGCACCTTACCGTCTACGCATTCAGTCGGGAGAACTGGAGTCGAGACGACCGTGAGGTGAATCAGCTCTTTGCCTTGCTTGCCCAAACGATTGAACGTGAGACGGCAACACTTGTAAGCAATGGAATTGCGGTTGATTTCCTCGGTCGCCTTGAGGAACTACCAGAGGAGGCGGCGCAGCGAATCCAGCGTGCCTGTGATGCGACCGCTGCAGGGAGTGCCATGCAGCTGCACGTTGCATTTAACTATGGCGGCCGCACGGAGCTTGTGGATGCCGTTCGTACCATTGTCCGTTCAGGACTCAGTGCCGAAAAGGTTGACGAAGAGACGATCGGCGCCGCGCTGTATACCAGCGGGGTTCCTGATCCTGATCTTCTGATTCGAACCGGTGGGGAGGAGCGACTCTCAAACTTCCTCCTCTGGCAGACCGCGTATACCGAACTCGTGACGTGGCCTGGCCTCTGGCCTGACTTCAGCGGCGCAGACCTTGAGTCAGCGATGCGCGCATATGCGGCAAGGACGCGGCGGTTCGGACGATGAACCGGCAGCGCAACAGCTTCGCTGAGCGTGCGATCGGTTCGCTCTTCATCCTTCCGTTTGCGGCTGGCTTGTTGATCTGGCCATACGGAACACTTCCGCTCACGGCACTCCTTATCGTGCTCGCGGCGCGCGAAGGCGCGCAGATCGTTGGGGCAATCTCGGGTGGTGCGTCGGCTGTGTGGAGCGCGGCTCTTCTCGTGTTGCCGCTCGCCGCACTTGTCGCCGTCGGCCCCATAGAAGCGGTGGCCTGCTGGGTGCTCACGCTGCTCGCACTGATCGCTCTCCAACTTTTCCGTGCGCTCCGTGTCAAGCGCGGGAGCGTTGCGCCATACGCTCGTTCGCTCTTCGGCACAGTCGCAACGGCCGTCTGGCTCTCTCCACTTCTTCTCTTACCGCTCTTCGGCTACGCCCGCGGCGACACACCCGCCCCATGGATCGCGTGGCTCCTCGCAGTAGTGTGGAGTGCCGATACAGGCGCATACCTAATTGGTCGACGCTTCGGGAGGCGAAAGCTCGCGCCACTCATCTCCCCGCGCAAGAGCGTTGAGGGGCTGATTGGGGGACTTTTCACAGCAACCCTCCTCGGCGCCGCCGCCGCCGTCAGCTGGCTTGACGCCCCGCTGATCTGGGCGATCCCTACAAGCTTCCTTGTTGCCGTCGCCGCCGAAGCGGGCGACCTCATCGAGTCCCTCTTTAAGCGCGCGGCCGGGATCAAGAACTCCGCAACTCTGATCCCAGGGCATGGCGGAGTGCTGGATCGAATCGATAGCCTCCTTCTTGCAGCACCAGTGGCGCTTCTTGCGGCGATCCTGCTCGAAGCTGCGCAGATCTTGATCGCTGGCAACTGATGGGTAGGCAGCGAGTCGCCATCATCGGCGCGACCGGATCAATCGGCACCCAGACACTGCAGGTTCTTCGTGATGCACCAGACCGCTTTGAGCTTGTTGCATACGCGGTTGGACGCGAGAGCGCCGCTGTTCAGGAGCTAGCAGCCGCGCATCCGGGCGCACAGCGGCTCGTGGGACTGAGTGGCGTAGAACTGAGTGACGCCATCTTGGGGGCGGCACCGGATCTCGTGGTCGCCGCTGCAACGGGGCTTGTGGGCATCCACGCCACCATTAATGCGTTACACGCTGGCGCAGCCGTTGCAATCGCCAACAAGGAGACCATCGTTGCAGGGGGTGAACTGGTGATCGGCGCAGCACGCAGCGCTGCCGCACGGCGTGGCACGTCGATCCTTGAGCGCCTACGCCCGGTAGATAGCGAACACTCGGCACTCTGGCAGTGTCTTGCAGGCGAATCAGTAGATCGCGTGGAGCGTTTCTGGCTCACCGCGAGTGGCGGGCCTTTTCGAACGTGGGATGCGTCGCGCATCGCGAACGCGCGAATTGAAGACGCTCTCAGGCATCCGACCTGGAAGATGGGCGGAAAGATCACCATTGATTCGGCTTCTCTTGTTAATAAGGGGCTCGAAGTGATTGAGGCGCATCGCCTCTTTGAAGCACCAATGGATCGGATTTCGATCATGGTGCATCCGCAGAGCCTTCTTCACGGTGCAATAAGCTTCACAGACGGTTCAATGAAGGCGCAGATCGGTGCCCCAGATATGCGCGTGCCAATTAGCTACGCGATGAACTACCCCCAGCGCAGCGAGCAGCCAGCCCGCGCCGTCAGCCTTGCTGACATGCGCGAACTCACCTTTGAAGAGCCTGACCTGCAACGATTCCCAGGCCTTGCGGTGGCGCTTGCGGCGGGGGAGGCTGGCGGGGCGGCACCAGCAACGCTTATTGTTGCCGACGACATCGCCACCTCCAGATTCGCATCGGGGGAGATCCCTTTTGGAGGCATCCCCGCGCTCCTTCGCGATGCGTGCGATCGCTTCGGTGGACGTGCCGCCCCCGAGAGCGTGGAGGCGCTCAGCAGCCTGCGCGATGAGGTGCACGCCTTCTCGGTGCAGTGGCGCCCGGCGTGATCGGGTTCTGGCCGCCCCGAGCAACCGAAGCGCAGCGGGCGTAGTCTGAACGCATGACTGAGCTGCTTGCTCTTGTTGGCGGAGTCCTGGGACCATTTCTGGTCCTCCTCCTTCTGGTCGTCCCGCTGATCGTGGTCCACGAGCTAGGGCATCTCATTGTGGCTCGTCGCCGGGGCATCGCCGTTGAGGAGTTTGGAATCGGCTTTCCTCCGCGAGTTGCAGTGCTGCATCGCGGGTCCCGCACCCTCCTCACGCTGAACGCACTCCCGTTCGGTGGCTTTGTGCGCATGGCGGGTGCCACCGAAGGGAGCAGTGAGCCTGACGGTTGGGAGCGCGCCTCACTCACGTCAAAAGTGCTTGTCATGCTTGCAGGCGTCATTGTCAATCTTCTTGTCGCGTTTGCACTGATGTTCGTACTCGCGGGCCCACTCGCCGAGCGAGGAGAGCTCCTGCTAGCCGATGTGCAGCCCGGCTCGCCAGCCGCGAACGCTGGGATCTTGCCTGGGGAACGCATCTCTTCACTCAACGGGATTCCGTTTGACCGCTTCGAAACCCCACTCGTAGGGCTGCGCGAAGCGGCTGGGACCGAGGTACAGCTTTCGGTTCTGAACAGCGCCGACGTCCCTCGTGAGATCACGCTTCGGCTACGCACCATTGAGGAGGCGGCCGGTCAGGGGGTACTCGGGATCAGCATTGCTGACCTTCTCCCGGCGGGTCCACTTGAACGACCAGTGACCGATGTGGTTCGCCTCGCTGCAGAACGAACCCTTGAAGCAGGGGGGGCAATCATCGGCGGACTCGCCGATCTCTTTAGTGCACCATTTCGCAGTGCCGAAGACGGTCCAGCACTCTCGGGACCGGTTGGGATTGCTGTTGGTGTTGCCGGAGCAGCTGAGCGACTCGGATTCAGCGGGCTCCTTCAGATTGCTGCCCTCCTCTCTGCGAATCTTGCAATCCTGAACTTGCTCCCTATCCCACCGCTCGACGGCGGTCGAGTCGCCGCACTCCTCCTTCGTCGAGCGCTTGGCGGAGAGCGCGGAAGGAAGGTCGAGCAGGCACTCGTCACAGCGGGAGCGCTCGCGATGCTCCTCCTCTTCTTCTGGATCACGCTCGGCGACCTCGCAACGGTCTTTGGCGGAGGTGCGTGATGAGTCGCAACCTCCCTGTTGTCCCACGCCCAGCTGCTGATCGGCCAGATTTGCTGCGTCCAACGCGTCGCTCAACACCGTCAGTGAGTGTGGGGGGCGTTCTTGTTGGTTCCGCACATCCGATCGTGGTGCAGTCAATGACAAACACGGATACTGCGGACGCGGTTGGAACGGCGGCGCAGGTTGCGCACCTCGCTGCTGCAGGCAGTCAAATCGTGCGAGTCACGGTGAATAACGAGGAGGCGGCAGCGGCTGTTCCTGAGATCGTGCGCAGGCTTGCCGACGAGGGAGTGACCGTGCCAATTGTTGGTGATTTCCACTACAACGGCCACAAGCTCTTGGCCGCTTATCCAGCAACCGCTGCTGCACTCGCGAAATATCGAATCAATCCAGGCAATGTTGGCACCAAGCGCCGCGATGAGAACTTCCAAACCATTGTCAAAATTGCAAATGAGCATGAGAAGCCTGTTCGAATCGGTGTGAATTGGGGCTCACTCGACCAAGATCTGCTCACTCAGTTGATGGAGGAGAACGCAAAATCTAGTGCGCCAGAGAGCGCACGTGCCGTGACGATTGAGGCCATCGTTCGGAGTGCGCTCCAGTCCGCTGAGCTCGCAGAAGAGACGGGGGTGCCACACGACCGCATCCTGCTCTCTGCAAAGACATCAAGTGTTCGTGATCTGATTGATGTGTACCGAGAGCTTGCCTCGCGGTGTGATTACGCGCTCCACCTCGGTCTCACTGAAGCGGGGATGGGAATGAAGGGCATTGTTGCGACAAGCTCTGCCCTGGCGATCCTCCTAAATGAAGGGATCGGGGACACCATTCGCGTCTCGCTCACCCCAGAGCCTGGCGGCGATCGAGCCCTCGAGGTTGAGGTGGCCCAGCAACTCCTGCAGTCGCTCGGACTGCGTGCCTTCTCGCCGCAGGTGACCTCTTGCCCTGGGTGCGGGCGGACTACGAGTGTCTTCTTCCAAGAGATGGCCCAGCAGATCCAGAACTATCTGAAGTCGCA
>JAUMDJ010000078.1:0-1752 GCA_032121895.1 Chloroflexota bacterium
GCCGCGCAGGCCGCGTCAAGCGACAAGGTGCCGCGGCGGTGATAGCCTCCCACGCATGTTCTTCTACGAGATCTATGAGGCCGAGGACGAGCTCGCACTGGGCGTCACCCTTGCGCACGACGAGCGCGTTTCCCCCGAGGACTTCCTCGCCGCGGTTGAGGAGGCGCGCGGCAGGATCATCGAGTCCTATACGGAGGAGACGCTCGTGGAGGCGATCGCCGTCGAACTCGAACGCAGCCACGGCTTCTATCCAGCCCTTGATCGTCGTCTAGTTGCGGCGGTGCGCGCATCGGTTGAAGAGGGCGAAACAGCGCTGATCCCGCTCGGCGACGAGGCTGGCGACCCGTCAGAGTCCGCCGACGATCAAGGAGAGGACGACCCTGATCTCAGGGATGCCGAAGACCTCCTTGCGGGTCGTGAGCCACGCGCGCTGCGCTCCGCCGTTGTAGCGCTTGAACGCGCTGAGGACGAGTCAAACTAAGCGGCTATCCTCAGCACATGCCTTCAACGGAACGCCCGATCTTAATCGCGGCAGCGCTACGAGAAGAGCGTGAAGCGCTGGAGCAACGATCAACGGACCTTGAGGAGCGGCGTCTCCCTGGAATTCCAGACGGCGACCTACTCACAGGCCGACTCAGCGGGCGTGCCGTCGCCCTTCTTCGCTGCGGTGTGGGGAAGGTTGCCGCGGCAAGCGCCGTTGCCGCCGCGAACGCTCTTGAACCACGCTGCATCATCTCGGTTGGTTCCGCTGCAGCCCTACACACCGGACATCGCGTTGGGGATGTTGTGATCAGCACCGAAGTGCTGCAACACGACTTTGCGGCGGTCAGCGCGTCTGGATTCACCCTCTTCGGTTACGGAAGCGACTGGCCCTCTGAAGGTGAGCCGCTCCTGCGCTCAGACCCTGCACTTACGGCACTCGCTGCGCAGGCCGCACAGGTGCAAGGTGCCGCACGTGGCTTCGCCGTGAGTGTTGGTCGCATTGCAACGGGTGACTGGTTCGTCAATGATCGCGCCACGCGCGACGCGATCGCCCAGCGAACCGGCGCGGATCTTGTGGAGATGGAGGGGGCAGCGATCGCCTTTGTCGCCCAGCGTTTTGGCATCCCATGGATTGTGATTCGTAGTGTGAGTGATGCGGGAGATGCATCTGCTCCGACCGCCTTTGACGAGTTCCTGCCGCTCGCTGCCGCGAACGCCGCCTCAATCGTGGAGGCGATTCTCCCCCAGCTCCCCTAGCGTCTCGGCGGTAGGAGGGCCGCAACCTCTGAGCCCTGATCCCCGAAGAGTCGCATCGCAAGCGCGCCGAACGTTGCAAGGTCTCCCGTGGTGAAGATCTCATGAGTCGCACGCACCTCCGCACGATCTGGAGCACGGTGGCCAGCGCTCCCGGGATCAGCTGCTGTGCCGCGCGTTGAGCCTGGGGCGTCAAGGTGGTTCACCGAGATCACCTCCTGCAGCGTTGCTGCAGTGGCCGCGGCTGAGTCAACTACCGCAATGCTTTCACCAAGCGCGGTCGCGATCATCCCTCGAATCAGTGGGAAGTGCGTGCACCCTAGTAGCAGCGTGTCAATGCGGGGCGCATCTCCCGTCGCACGAAACGGCGCGATCACGCCCTCTACGGCCTCGCGCAGCGCGGCGCCGTCCAAGTCTCCCGCCTCAATGAGTGGCACCAGCTCGGATGCGGCGCGCGTCACCACCTGCACCGCAGGATTCTGATCCTTGATCGCCGTGAAGTAGGCACCGGAGCGA
>JAUMDJ010000079.1:0-3122 GCA_032121895.1 Chloroflexota bacterium
CGCGCAGCCGAGGAGGTTGCTGGCGCACCATCAGGCTCGCTCGCAAAGTTGCTTGACGACGGTGGGGATCTTGGGCGCGCGGTGGAGGACCTCTTTGAGTCCGAGCGTCCACTCGCTGGCCCCGCCCTTGAAGAGGTGGAGCGAAGCGCGCAGACGCGCACCGAAGCACTCGCAGATGCGACGGGCACACACCCGTCAGCACACGCGAGTGCCGCCCCAAAGCTGCGTGCGCTCCCAGAGGCCTTCCAGGCGATCGCTGCATCAAGTGGTCAGCGCCGTCACGATCTGTTGGTTCAGCTCTTCTATGGGTGTTCGCCAGTCGCTGCAAAATTCCTTGTGCGCGCCCTCATTGGCGACTTGCGGATCGGTCTCCGTGACGGACTCCTTGAAGCGGCGATCGCTGCCGCGTTTGACGCTGATCTGGCTGCGGTCCGCTGGGCCATGCTCCTTGAAGGGGATCCAGGGAGGGTGGCGCTGCTCGCCCGTAGCGGTCGCCTGCACGAGGCACGCCTGCAGCTCTTTCACCCAATCCCGCCGATGCTCGCCGCCGCCACCTCCGGCGTCCCCGAGGTCGTGGAGCGACTCAGCGAGCGCCCTGAGTTCGCGGGTCGCCCAGAGTTCGCGGTTGCCGTTGAGGATAAGTACGACGGTGTCCGCGCGCAGCTACACGTTGATGGTGAACGCGCCGCTCTGTATGGCCGCGACCTTCACGATGTGACCGTCTCATTCCCTGAGATCACCGCCGCTGCGCGCGCCGCGGAAATCAGCGGCATCTTCGATGGAGAGATTGTTGCGTGGGAGGATGGACGCCCGTTACCTTCCAGCACGCTCACCTCTCGACTGACCGGCGGGGCACAGACACTTTCAGCACAGCAGCACACCCTCGTACTCTTCATTGCGTTTGATTGTCTGGCGCGAAGTGGTGAGCCGTTGATCCAGCAGCCGTATCACGAGCGTCGCCGTGCGCTCGAAGAGCTGCGGCTCGAGCAGGTCAGTGACGGGCAAATCCGGATCGCAACCCGTGTGCAGGTAGAAGGGGCCGAGGCGATTGAGTCTGCATTCATCCACGCGCGCCAGCGTGGGTGTGAGGGACTTGTCGTAAAGGCACCAGACGCACCGTACGCACCCGGTCGTCGCGGATCTGGATGGCTCAAGGTGAAGCGATCGTTGGACACCATTGATGTCATCATTGTTGGCGCAGAGCCAGGGCTCGGTCGCCGTCGCGCGCTCCTCTCTGAGTGCACGTTTGCTGTGCGAGACGATCTCTCTGGACGACTCGCAACCATTGGGCGTGCCACCGTTTCGCTGCCAGACGCAGAGGTTGCCTCCCTCAGTCAGTGGCTCGAGGCGCACACGATTGCGCAACTCGGCTCGTATCGCAGCGTTGAGCCGCGCTTGGTCGCCGAGGTTGCCTTTGATGCAGTGAGAAGGAGTGAACGCACCGCTTCGGGCTTCGCCCTCCGCTCCCCACGGATCACGCGACTTCGTTCAGACTTGGGCCCAGACCAGGCGGCAACACTCGCCTCACTGGAGAGCCGCTGCCATCTTGGCAGCGCACAACCTGACGCATGAATCGAGCGAGAGGAGCACGCGATGACTGATCAGATCTCGCATGAAGCGCTCCTCCAGGCCGCCGCAACGTCCACCGACGAGGCGGGGAAGGTGGCGGAGCTTCGTGCCGCGATCCCCGCAACGACCGCGGGGATCTACCTGAATGCAGGGAGCGTTGGTCCGCTCCCGCGCGAAGTGGATGCGGCGATCCGCCAAGTGCAGGAGCAAGAGCTTGCGACGGGTCGTGCATCAGAGCACCTGATGGACGACGTAGAGGTGCGCGTGGATGAACTTCGTGGCGTCTTCGCCTCGGTGCTCGCGACAGACCTTGAACTCGTTGCGGTGGCGCACAGCACCACCGAGGCGGTCATGCGTGCGCTCATTGCAACTGAACTCAAGCCAGGTGACCGCGTGATCACGCTCGATGAGGAGTACCCGGCGATTCGCGGGAGCCTCGCCGCACGCGCCGCTCGCCAAGGGTTCAGCGTTGCGACGGTGAGTACGCGCGACGAGCACGGGGTCGCGATCAGTGATGCGGAGATCGTCGCGCGTGTCACCGAACTCTTGGTTCCGCCCACCCGCGCGATCGTGATCTCGCGGGTCAGCTGGATCAGCGGGCGCATCCTTCCGCTCGAAGAGATCCTCCCGCGTGCGCGCGCCGCAGGGATCATCAGCATTGTTGACGGCGCGCAGTCTGTTGGCGCAATGCTTGACGCTGTGGATGCGTTGGACCCTGATGTGCTCGCCTTCCCGTCTCAGAAGTGGCTTCTCGGTATTGAAGGACTTGCTGGCATGCGGCTCTCGCGCCGTGCGCTTGCTGCGGGCGGACTGCAGACGCCAATCGGCGGCTTCCTCGCCTTCCGTGAGCCAGCACTCGACGGCGTTGGCGTGATGCACGACGACGCTCGTCGATTCCAAACCTCAGGGTTCGCGCGGCCAGCGCTCGTTGGTTCCGCACGCGCCGCCGGCTGGCTCTCCATGCAGGTGGGCCTGCCGTGGGCGGTCGCTCGTGCGGGTCGCCTCGCACGCACCTTTGCCGCAAGCGCCGCCTCCATCCAAGGCGTTGAGCTCCTGGTCGGTCCAGGGCGCCACGCCACGATCGTCGCGCTGCGCGTGAACGGCTGGGAGGCGTCGCAGCTCGTTGAAGAGTTCAGCCGGCGCGCCTTCGCCATCACCCGACGTGTCCCTGGCGTGCCGGCCACGGCAGATCGCCCCGCCTCAAGTCCTGCCCTGCGCACGTCGTGGGGTTTCTGGAACACCGATGAAGAGGTCGCGCGAATGCTCGAGCTACTCACCCTCTTCGCTGCGCACACGCCAGAGAGCCTGCCGAAGCGCCCAACGATTGAAATCATCCAGCGCTGAGATGAGCGGCAACCGCGCTCCGCGTGGGTTCTTTGGGAAGCGGCTCTATCAGCTACAACATGCGCCGCGGCCGGTCTTTCGAGCAGTGCTCGCAAGCGGAGGAAGTGGGCTCGTCTTCATGCTGATCTATCTGGCGTATGACCTTCATGTTGAGCGTGCGCTGATGGACGGCGTTTCACCATCACTGATCGTTGGCGGGGGAGATCTGC
>JAUMDJ010000080.1:0-1808 GCA_032121895.1 Chloroflexota bacterium
GTCTTCCAGGGAGCCTGGCTCTCGTCGGGAGCTGAGCCTGCGGTCGTCCCTGGCAGCCCTGCCGAAGCGGCCGGCTTTACAGATGGTGACATTGTCGTGAAGGTGGAGGGGGTGGCGATTGATGAGCTGCACCCGTTGCAAGATCTCCTGGTGCAGTACTCGCCTGGTGCCACGATCGTCCTTGATGTGTTGCGCGGCGAGAGTGTCATCCAGCTCTCCGTCACCCTAGGAACCCGACCGAACCAGTAGGCGCAGTGCCTAGCCGTCGAGGCTCCCATCGTTCGTAATTCGCCCTTCGCGCATGAGGCGCTCACGAACGGTACCGACGAGATAGAGCGAACCGGCAACAACAACTGCACCACGCGCCTTGGCCGCACTGTCGAGTGCCTCCACGGGATTCGCTGCGCCACTGATCTGTGCACCAAGTCCCGCTGCGCGTGCAGCGGCGGTGAGGTCATCAACTGACGCGGAGCGCGCGTCACCAACACTGGTGCAGATCACGGTAGCTTCTTGGAGGGCCGTCACCTGTGCGAGCGCACGGAAGATCTCAGGGATGGACTTATCTGACATTGCGGCAATCACAAGCGTCAAGGGCGTCACCCCCGCCGTTCCATCTGCATCCTGCAGGAGCGGTGCAAGATCTCGGATTCCGGATGCAAGTGATGCGGCACCATCTTCATTGTGCGCGCCGTCCAAGAGAAGATCGCGCGAATCTGGCGCTCCAAACGGTTGACGAATCAACTCCATGCGTCCCGGCCACTGCACCGCGGCAAATCCTTCTCGAATTGCTGCGTCGCTCACCGTGACAACCCCCGCTTCGCGCATCGCGTCCAGTGTTGCAAGCGCAACCGCTGCGTTGTCTCCCTGGTGTTGACCGAGAAGTCCAACCTGCACCAGTCCGAGGCGTGGGAGTTCCACCTCAATCCCGTCACGACCGCGCGGGCGAACCGCACCGCGCACCGCCTCGGTGAGTACCGCCCCAACGTCGCGTGCTCGCTCGCGGATCACGCGCAGCGCACCGCCGCGTTCGCTCGCTCCGGTGACCGCGCGATCGCCTGGCATGATGATCGCCGCCTTCTCCTTGGCGATCAGCTCAATAGTGTCGCCGAGATACTCCTGATGATCGAGTCCAACATTCGTCACCACCGCCACGCCGCCATCCCAGGCGTGCATGGCGTCTAGGCGGCCGCCGAGTCCAACCTCAACCACTGCCCGGTCAATGCCAGCAGCACGAAACCCATCAAAGACGACCCCCGCAAGCAACTCAAACTCTGTCACCGGACCGACGGCGCTCTCCACCTGATCAGCGGCGCTCAGCGCGCGTTCCACTGCGACCGCAAACGGGAGAGGGGCGAGCGGCTCACCGTTGATCCGGATGCGTTCGCGGTATGAGATGAGGTGCGGCTTCGGCGTGCTGCCGTGCCGCACGCCCCCTGCGCTGAGTGCGGCGGAGACAAGGGCGCTGACGCTCCCCTTCCCATTTGTCCCAGCGATGAGCGCGCCACGCACCCCGCGCTCAGGGTGTCCGAGGGCCTCAAGGAGCGCAACGGAGCGCTCGAGCCCGAGTCGGACGCCGAAGCGGCCACGCGCACCGATTGCAATCTGTGCCGCCGCCCACGCCTCTGGGCCGCGACCCTCTGTGATGGCAGTGCGCATGCGTTCGCGTGCCGATCCAACCTCACGCCGCAGCGCATCAACAACGGCGGGCTCGGACGGAAACTCTGGCATCTGCTGAGCGTAGCGGTGAATCTGCTCTGCGTGCCACAATCAGGGACATGGCAGGGTTCAATCGACCCGGATCGCAACCG
>JAUMDJ010000081.1:0-2582 GCA_032121895.1 Chloroflexota bacterium
GGAGATGGGATTGCTGGCCTCGTTGGGGAGCTCCATCCGGGAGCCCCAGAGTGGCGCGAAGCACCGCGCTTCATCCTCGCCGAGTTTGCTCTTCGCGGGTTGAGCGCTGGTCTTCCGAAGGTGCGCCAAGTCACTCTGCCGCCAACCACACCTCCGGTTCAACGTGACGTCGCGCTTGCGGCTCCTGCCGGTGTTGCGGTTGGAGACCTTGTGGCACTCGCACGCGAGGCCGTTCCTCTCGCTGTACGTGTTGAACTCTTCGATCTCTTCTCTGGCGCTGGTTTGGCTGAGGGCGAGCGCTCTGTGGGGCTCCGCTTCACCTTCCAGCCCCCACAGGCAACAGCGCTCGACGAATCGATCAGCGACCAGTTGGCAACGTTCACCACAAGCGCTGGGAAGAGGTTCGCAACAAGAGTGCGCGGGGCTGAGGCAGAGTGAGCCTCGCGGTGGCGGCTGACGCGGTCGTCCTCTTCGGCATCGTGATCGCTGTCTGGTCTGGATGGCGTACTGGCGCGGCACGAATGATCGTGTCAACGCTTGCGGCACTCGCAGGCATTTTCCTTGCAGCACAGGGAAGGGGACCACTGGCAAGTGTGGTTTCACAGGTTCTTCCGGATGCGGATGAAGTGTTAGTGAGCCTCTTGATCTTGGTTGGAGCCTCGTGGATCTTGCTCGGCCTCCTCTCCTGGGTTCTAGGAAACCTGCTTCGTGGAGTCTTGCGCACCATTCGACTTGGCCTCCTCGATGACGCACTTGGCGCGGCGCTCGGACTCCTGCAGGGACTCTTGATCTTCAGCGTGCTTCTCGCTCTCCTCAGCGCGCTGGCGGTCGTGAGTGGCCTTCCAGATCCGATCGTCGAGGTGGCGAAGGCCGCACAGGGGTCGCAGGCGGCGGGCCTGCTGCGCGAAACGATCTACCCGCTCCTCTGGTCACTTCTCGGTGCTGGTCTGCCGAGCGAGTTGCAGCAGATCCTCCGCCCATAGGGGCGAGATGAGAGCAACGCGACCGCCGTATGACGAGCGCTCTCTCCAGCGCTTGGAATGGAGTGCGCTCCTCTCGTTGATCGCGGTGAAGTGCGCCTTCGCCCCTTCCCGGGAACGTGCCCTCGCCATGCGCCCCGCGCTCGGCGATCCGATCGCAGCGCGTCGGCGCGAGCTGACACAGGAGATCACGGCGCTTCGTCAACGTGGTGCGGATCCACACGTGGGTGGTGCCGCGGATCTTCGTCCTGCACTCGATCGCGCGGAGAAGGGGGGCGTCCTTGACGGCGGCGCGCTCTTCGCAGTTGCCGAAACGCTTCGGGTGGCAGAACGGCTCAAAGGGGAACTGGCAAACGGCGGGCCAGTGCTGGTGCGAGTCGCCGATGAGATCACCCTGAGCAGGACGCTGCGCGGGCAACTTGAGCGGGCGATCCTCTCTGATGGGACGCTCGCAGACACTGCGTCTCCGCTTCTGGGAGGTCTTCGCGCTAATCATCGCGGCGCACTTGAGCGGCTACGGACACGACTTGAAGGGCTTGCCCATGCAAAGGCGTACAGCCCACATCTGCAGGAGCCAATTGTCACCCTTCGCAACGGGCGGTACGTGCTCCCAGTCCGTGCGGAGGCAAAGTCAAAGGTTCCGGGGATCGTCCACGATACGAGTGCGACGGGTCAAACGATTTGGATCGAGCCGCTTGAGGTCGTTGAACTTGGGAACGCTGCGCGTGAGGCTGAGGCGGCTGTGCAGGGGGAGGAGGCGCGGATCCTCGCCACCTTGAGCGCGCTTGTAGGCGGAGAGGCTGCACCACTGCGCGGAACGGTTGCGCTCCTAGCCGACATCGATCTTGCCCGAGCAACGGCTGATGTTGCGGCAGAGGCTGATTGGAACTTTGCAGCAACGCGAGCCGATGACCACCTCACGCTTCTCCGTGCGCGTCATCCGCTCCTGCTCGGCGGAGTCGTTCCAATTGACCTTGAACTCAGTGACAGCCAGCTCGTACTCCTCATCACTGGGCCAAACACGGGAGGGAAGACGGTCGCACTCAAAACCGTCGGCCTGCTTATCGCAGCGCACCACGCTGGCCTCCCAATCCCCGCCGATGCCGGCTCGGGGATCCCGCCTACGGGTGGTCTCTGGGCAGATATTGGTGACGACCAGTCAATCGCGCAAAGCCTCTCCACCTTCTCGGGCCACCTGACCTCGATCTTGCGGATCCATCGAGCCGCAGAGGCGGGCGATCTGATTCTTCTTGATGAAGCGGGAGCGGGCACCGATCCCGCGGAAGGGGCGGCGCTAGCCGCGGCAATCATTGATGACTTTCGACGTCGTGGGACGCGCCTCTTAGCAACGAGTCACTATGCGGAGTTGAAACAGTACGCGCATGTCACGGAAGGAGTTGTCAACGGCGCCGTTGAATTTGATCTCGCAACGCTGCGGCCAACGTACCGACTCGTCGTTGGCACCCCAGGCGGCTCGCAGGCATTTGCGATTGCCGAGCGTCTCGGCCTTCCCGCCCACCTGTTGGAGGCGGGGCAGGCGCGGCGGAGCGATCAGGGGGTTGCCCTTGACGCGTCGCTCACTGCTGCCGCAACGGCACGCGA
>JAUMDJ010000082.1:0-2480 GCA_032121895.1 Chloroflexota bacterium
CCGTGGAGAAGCACCAGGTTCTCCTTGATGAACCGTTGAAGCAGCTCGGCACGTACAAGGTGCAGGTGAAGGTTGCGGCGCACCTCATCGCTGAGGTGACGGTCACGGTTGAACCGAAGAGCTAGCCAGTCGCATCGCTGAGAGAAGAAACGGCTGACGGCAACGAACACGTCCGCACCGCGCAGCATCCTTCACGTTGATCTCGACGCCTTCTTTGCGTCGGTAGAGATCCGCGATAATCCGTCGCTCGCCGGAAAGCCTGTTGCGGTTGGCTACGGCGATGGACAGCGCGGCGTGGTCTGCGCCGCAAACTATGAGGCGCGCGCGTTTGGTGTGCGCGCGGCGCTCTCCACACATGTAGCTCGAGCGCGTTGCCCTCAACTCATTCTTGTGGAGCCTCGCCATGATCGATACAGCGAAATCTCTCATCAGGTGATGGGCCTCCTCGACGCGTGGAGTCCGATCGTCGAGCAAGTTTCCGTAGACGAAGCGTATCTCGATCTTGCTGGCACGCAGCAGTTGCACGGTGACGCGCACGAGGTTGCGCGCGCGCTAAAGCGTGCGGTGAAGAGAGAGACGGGACTCACCATTAGCGTTGGTGGCGGCGCGAGCAAGCTTGTTGCGAAGATCGCATCTGGTGCATCAAAACCAGATGGCCTCCTCATTGTGGCGGCGAACAATCAGGCGGCGTGGCTCGCACCACTTCCCGCCGGCGTGATTCCGGGCATCGGTCCTGTTGCACAGCAGACACTACGAGAACTCGACATCACGACATGCGGAGATCTCGCAAAGGCACCAGATGATCACCTTCTGCGGCGATTTGGAGCCCACGGCCCAGATCTCAAGCGGCTCGCAGTGGGCGAGGACGAGAGCCCAGTAGATCCTGGCGACAACCGAAAGTCGTTGGGGCGCGAGATGACGCTTGACGAAGATGTTGCCGACCCACACGCACTTGAGACGCTGCTCCTTGATCTCGTTGAATCTGTCTCTTACTCCCTTCGGCAGGAGGGCCTACTTGCACGCACGGTGACGCTGAAGTTGAAAGACACAGAGTTTGTGTCAATCACGCGACAGATCAAGCTCGCACAACCGAGCGCCTTGAGCCGCCCAATCTTTGAGGCGGCGCGCGCGCTCCTCAAGAAGTCGGCGCAAGGCGAGCCGTATCGGTTGATTGGCGTCTCGGCGTCAGAACTGGGCGACACGGAGCAGCTCCCGCTCTTTGATGTGGCTCGCTCCGAGCGCGATCGCGCCGTCACAAGCGCCGCAGACAAGATGCGCGAAAAGTACGGCGACGACGTCATCACCCGCGCGCGGCTCCTCGGCTCCACTGAGGAGGAGGGTCCGGAGAACGGGTAGCCCTACGCCCTCCTGAGTTACGCCTTTGCGGTCTCCTCAGCGGCGCGACGGCCAACTCTCCGAGCTGCGATGGCAGAGCCTGCAATAGAGAGAAGTACAGCACACAGGATCCCTGTGTACACGTCTTGCGGGATCACCCCTTGCGTAAGGCCAACAGTCGCGAGCACAAAGCTGAACTCTCCAACTTGGCCTAGCGAAACTGCAAGTTGTAGTGGCCGTGCGGGGATGCGGCTTGCCCGTGCCATCACATACGCAGGGAGCACTTTGGCAAAGAGGACGAGTGCAATAGTGATCAGCGCGAATGGAAGCGCAGGAGTTAGGTTCAGCGGATCGATGAGTGAGCCAACCGCAACAAAGAAAAGGACAGCAAACACATCGCGGAACGGGAGGATTGCGGCGCGGGCCTCTTCCATTTCCTTGTTGTCACTAATCACAAGTCCAGCGACGAACGCAGCAAGCGCCATCGGCACGCCAAAGAACACAGCACCAACCGCGGCGATCGCGAGGCCGGTTGCAACCGAAACAATAAGGAAGTGATCCCGCTCCCACTGCAGCTGCTTGAGAAGGCGAGGGATGACCTGGGCGGCAGCGAGTGTAAGGAAGAGGTAGAGAATCAGTCCGCCAATCGCTACCGCCGGATCTGCGCTGCTCCCGCCAAACAGGGCGAGGATGATGGCAGCCGCTGCAACCCCAGAGATATCTTGCAGCACACTCCAGCCGAGTAGCGCACGCTCGGTATCTGGATCCGTGGTGCGACTTCTACTTTTTGTGATGTTAACGATCACCACGCTCGATGACATTGAAATTCCGAGGCCAACAAGGAGCACGCCAGCAACAGGTAGGCCAAGCAGTGAGAACACCAGGGCAGAAGCTGCGGTGCTCACAGCCACCTGAAGCGGCGCGGCCCAGAAGAGAGGTCGCAACTTCTTGCCAAGATGGCGAACATCGACTTCAATCCCAACTTCGAAGAGGAGGATGACCACACCTATGTCTGCGAGTAGGGCGATCTGCTCACTATCCGCCACATACCCTGGCGTGAACGGTGAAACAGCCAGGCCAGCGAGCAGGTAGCCCACCACCGCTGGCAGCCCGACTCGGCGCGCAATCCAGCCAAAGAGCGCGGC
>JAUMDJ010000083.1:0-2281 GCA_032121895.1 Chloroflexota bacterium
AAGTCAGAGCGCACCCTCGTCCTCGTCAAGCCAGATGGCGTCCAGCGACTCCTTGCTGGTCGCGTCATCTCGCGCTTTGAGGATCGCGGTCTGAAGATCGTTGCGATGAAGTTGATGCCTGTGAGCAGGAAGCTCGCCGAGACGCACTATGCGGTGCACGCGGCCCGACCATTCTTCGCCGGGCTTGTTGACTTCATCACATCGGGGCCAGTCGTTGCCCTCGTCCTCGAGGGGCCGAACGCCATCACCGTTGTGCGCTCAATGGTTGGCGCGACGAAGCCGCATGAAGCGGCACCAGGGACGATCCGCGGCGACTTCGGCCTTGAAACGGCGAAGAACTTGATTCACGCATCCGATGCACCGGAGACTGCCGCGGCAGAGATCGCCCTCTGGTTCACGCCGGGTGAACTGGTGGAATACACACGTGGCGTTGACGACTGGGTGCTCTCCGACGAGGAGTAGTTGCTAGGGGAGATCTCCTGGCACCACCGTCGCCTCGGGCGCCGGACGCAGCAGCTCAGAGGCGGCAGATTCAACATTAATGAGGCCTGCGGCGGCACCCGCAATCAAGATCGTCCCAGCGAGCATTGCAATGGTGACGGGGTGAGTCACCCTACGGACCTCTGTTCGCTCCACATCGCGACTCTTCTGTGAGAGTCCAACAAGTAGGACTCGAAGCACTGCTGCGACCAGGGCGACAGCACCGGCAACCGCAACGACGATGGTGATCACACTCCCGCTCGCGCCAATCACGTCGGCACGCGCTGACCAGAGTGCACTCCCCGGCACCGCAATCACCGCAACGATCACTCCGACCAAGACGAGTCCGATCGCACTCGTGTGCCGAGCCCACCCGGTCAGGTCCTGGAGCGAGACGAGGTCGTAGCGGCGCCGAATGGCGGCGCGCCAGATCCCAAAGAGTGAGATGACGAGCGTTGCGGGGATCACGAGCTCATGCGGCGCAAGGGTGGAGGGTCTCGCGATCACCGCGGCGAGTCCGAGCGCGAGCCAGCCACTGCTGCCAACAGCGAAGAAGCCGAGCACCTCTCCAACGTCGTCATGGAGGAGCGCGGAGATGCCACCGAAGAGCATGGTGAACGCGCCAGTTACGACCAGGATCGGAAGAACCGCACCGCCGATCGGATCACTCACCGCCGAGATCAGGAGTGAGAGTTCGCTGAAGATGATGAGGGTGATCGCTGCGGGGATCCATACGCCCACCATGAGCGACCCAACAATTGGCAGCGAGTCGAAGATGCGTACCAAGCGGTGATGAAAGGGGAATGCGCCAATTGAGGCGAGGACGATGAGGGAGAGGGAGAGGGCAACGCCAGCGGTGAGCGACGCCGTGGTCGCGTAGGCGGGGTCGGTCGCTGAGAGTGGGATCGCAGAGCGCAAGAGCTCAGCCACCACAGTTAGCGTGATCAGCACGCCTGCGCTGCGAAGGTCTCGGAAGACGGCACGGGCCCGTTCGGCATCCTCTTTCCCGCCCGCCGCGAGCGCAGCAAGTGACGTCCCGCCGATGAGCAAGAGCGCGATCGGCGCAATGCCGATCGGGATTGCGAGCGCAAGGTCAATGACGGCAAGTCCGAAGAGGGCAACCTGCCCCATTGCGCCTGCGCGCCGGCCCTCACCAACGGCAACGATGATCGCGAAGATGGGTCCGCCGAGGGCGACGAGGAGTCGCCCCGGTTGTGAGGGGTTGATTGACAGCTCTCCGATCAAGAGCGTTGATGCCACGCCAGCGCCAGCAACAAACGCTGCACCGCCGCTGAGCAGCAGGAGTGCCACGACGAGATAGCGTGCTCGCGTTGCCGCCTGACGCGGGGCACCGAATCTTTCTGCGCTGATAATCGGGACCGCAACAAGACTGATCAGCGCAAGGGCGAGTGGCGCGAGCGCGCGGAGGGCGCTGAGGAGGAGGAGGCCTTGTGTGTCGCTCACGCCTCTTCTGCCTTCGTCAGTTGGCCTGCGACCGCGGTCCCCGTCAGCAGCAGCGCAGCGAAGCCTCCGGCGATGACCAGCGAGCTAAGCGCGTCGAGCGGCCCAAGGATTGCTGCGCGGAGCAGGAGTGCGCCGGAGAGCGTCACCACCGCGGCTCGCGCCGTCGCCTCAACATATCGACTGGTGAGAAGTGGTGGAAGTCCAATCAGAAGCATCGCAACGCCAGCGCTCCGGAGGAGCGTCGAGCTCCCCTCAATGGGTAGCGCGAGCGGGATTGCGCCAAGCAGGAGGCCAGCGGCGGCCGTTGCCACGACTACGGGATGTTCGCTCAGCGTGG
>JAUMDJ010000084.1:0-1704 GCA_032121895.1 Chloroflexota bacterium
GGCGAAGCGTTTGACAAGATCGCGCGCCTCCTCGGCCTTCCGTATCCCGGCGGCGCGGCGCTCTCGGCACTCGCCGCAACGGCAACGGCACGCGCTGGCGGCGACCGCCTCCCTGTTGCGCGGACAGATGGTGAATATGACGTCTCGTTCAGTGGCGTGAAGACCGCCGCGGCGCGGATGGCACTTGCGGCAGCTGGTGTCCCTTCAGGCGCACCTGGCCGGGCCGCAGCGTTACAGGCAACACTTCGTGAGCGCCCTGTTCCGCCGGCAGCTGCCGCAGCGATCGCTGCCGCCGCAGAAGCGGCGATCGTGAGGGCGCTGCTGGAGCGAGTGGAGGCGGCACTCCTTGCGCATCCGGGGACGGGGCTCGTGGTTGGGGGTGGCGTTGCGGCGAACGGACCGCTTCGTGCAGGACTCGCGGCCGTGGCGGCCAAGCATCAGCGTCTCCTCAGCATCCCGCCCGTTCGCTGGTGCACTGATAATGCAGCCATGATTGGAGCTGCCGCACACGCTGCGCTTGCAGAGCAACGCGTCACGCTGCAGGATCCTGCACGTGGGCTCACGGTGAGCGCCTCATGGCCATTTGGCGCGGCGGCGGCAGGATGAGCCCCGTGCCTCGTCGAAGCGGTGCGCGACCGCTTGTTGCAGGGCATGTGCCGAAGCAGCGTCTCAGCCAGAGCTTCCTTGTGGATCTTGAGGCACGCGATGCGATCGTCGCGGCCGGAGGTGCCGCACCAGGTGAGATCGTCTTGGAGATTGGTCCTGGGCTCGGCGTACTGACCGAAGGCCTCCTGGCGGCCGGTGCGCGGGTGGTTGCGATCGAACTTGATGACGATCTTCTCCCGCGGCTCCAGGAGAAGTTCGCCAAAGAGATCGCGAGTGGAGACTTGACCGTCATCCACGGCGATGCGTTGAACGTTGATCTTGAGCCACTCCTCCCCTCCGACGGAGTGTGGCGCGTGGTGGCGAACATCCCGTATCACATCACCAGTCCATTGCTTCATCGCCTCCTCCTACTTGAGCACCCCGCAGAACGAATCGTCCTGCTGGTCCAGCGTGAGGTCGCGGAGCGCGTTGCCGCACCGGTTGGTGACTGGTCGTATCTCACCGCCTTTGTCCGCTCCCGAAGCGAGGCCACGATTGTGCGCCTGGTCCGTCGGGAATCGTTTGAGCCAGTTCCTACAGTGGATTCGGCTGTGCTCTCTCTTGAGCGCTTGACGCACTCGCCGCTTGCTGGACTCTCTGATGATGACGAAGAGCAGCTCTGGAGGCTCGTCCAGGCCGGGTTCAGGGAGCGCAGAAAGAAGCTGCGCAACGCGTTGCCACGTGCACTACCGATTCCTGTCGATCAGATCATGCAGGCGCTTGAGCGCGCGGATACGGATCCGGATCTTCGAGCGCAGGCGCTCAGTGTCGAAGGTTGGGTGCGTCTCCTTCGTGAACTTGGCGGTATCCCTGGCGCGCCGACGCGCCCGCCGCGCGTGATGCGAACACTTCCGGGGGAGGCTCCTGCTCGTCGCGGACGCGTTGGCGCTGGGCGCGTCCACTGGGTGGAGGTTGACGCTCCTGGAAAGGTAAACCTCACCCTCGCAGTAGTTGGTCGACGCGATGACGGCTATCACGATCTTCACAGCATCGTGGCACCACTCCGCGCGAGCGACCACATCACGCTCCGACTACTTGGAGGGGAGGGCACCGAAGACG
>JAUMDJ010000085.1:0-2765 GCA_032121895.1 Chloroflexota bacterium
CATGAAGGAGCTCCGCGCAGCGCTCAAGCCTTCGGGGATCCCTATTCATGTGGACGGCGCGCGACTCTTCAATGCCGTCGTTGGGCTCGGTGTGAGCGCACGAGATTTAGTGAAGGACGCAGAGAGCACAACCTTCTGCCTGAGCAAGGGGCTAGCCACGCCGATCGGCAGCGTTGTTGTTGGAAAGAAAGATTTTATCTTTCAGGCGCGACGCGCACGCAAGCTGCTTGGCGGTGGCATGCGCCAGGTTGGCATCGTTGCGGCGGCGGGACTCGTTGCGCTTTCAGATGGCCCAGAGGGGACGATTCAGCGCCTCGCTGAAGATCACGCCAACGCACGAATCCTCGCGGAAGCACTTACTGGAATGAAGGGTGTCATCTCGCCAGGGCACAATGCGCAGCCTGTTGGTGACCGCCTTGATCCCACTCGCGTGGTGACAAACTTTGTCCTCTTCAAGGTTGAGGGTGGCGCAGCGCGTCGCAAAAAGTTCCTTGACGAGCTCGAGAAGCGTGGCGTTTTAATGATCGCCTATACACACGGTCAGATTCGCGCCGTCACACACTACGGTGTTGATGAGGCGGATATCCAGAAAGTGATCAAGGCATCATCCGAAGCGCTCGCCGCCTCCGCATAGCGCAGGCGCGCTGACGTATGCGCATCGTTCCCTCCATTGATCTTGACGGCGGACGGTCGCGCATCGTCTTCTGGCCGGGTGCTGCGACCGGTGTCGGAGCGCCAACGGATCAGCCGGCGCGTATTGCGCGGCACTTTGTTGATCGCGGCGCCACACTCATTCACCTTGTTGACTTCGATGGCGCGCGAGCAGGGGCGCCGCAGAACCTAGCGGCGATTGGTGCCGTGGCGGGACTTGTTGCAACGCCACTCCAGATTGCGGGCGGGGTTGACTCTCCTGAGGCAATCCAAATCGTCTTCGCAACCGGTGCTACCCGCGTGGTGGTTGGCACGGCGCTCCTTGACGAGCCTGCACTCCTAGCGGCGTGCGCAGAGGCGGCGGGCGCATGGCTCGCTGTTGGCCTTGATCCTCGCCCTGAACGCCTTGCCGGATTTCCGTGGAAGCGCGCCGTGACCCCCACCCTTGACGATCTGTTGCAGCAGCTTGTTGCGGCGGGGATCAGTCGCGTGGTCATGAGCCATGGCGGCGGGGTTACTGAACTGAGTCGCCTCAGCGAGATTGGGCAGCGCTATCCATCAATTGAGGTGAGTGTTGCCGGGGGCGTGACCGATCTTGATGGCGTGCGTCGGCTGCGCGATGCGGGGGTAAGCGCACTCATCCTTGGGGAGGCGCTCCTCTCAGGTGCAATCGATTTTGAAGAGGCACAAGTGATCGCGCGCGCAGCTGAGTAGCAACTTCGCCTAGAATGAACGCATGAAGAGTCGTCGCAGCACTGCACTGGTTGCTACGCTCGCTGCCCTGCTCACCCTTGCGGGGTGTAGTGAAGGTGGCGGAGTGCAACCAACGCGCTCAACAACGGGCGACTGCCCAACGTCAGAACCTGCGGCACTTGCTGCAGGCGAACAGCGCGAGATCGTCATGAACACCTCCATGGGCGAAATCACACTCCTTCTTGAGGCAGATCTCTCCCCGATTGCGGTCGGAAATTTTGTGGCACTCGCGGAGTGTGGTTTCTATGACAACGTCATCTTCCACCGCATCGCATACATGCAAGACGGCACGCCATTTGTGATTCAGGGTGGCGACCCAACCGGAACTGGGATGGGCGACCCCGGCTACAAGATCAAGGACGAGCCAGTGATCGGTGAGTATCGACGCGGTGTCCTCGCAATGGCACGTAGCGCGGCGCCAAACTCGCAGGGGAGCCAGTTCTTTATTGTCTTGGATGATGGTGCCGCCGGCCCCCTCGAGAGTGCCCGAACATACGCAATCCTCGGTGAGGTGACCGCTGGTATGGATGTTGTTGACACAATCGCCGCCGTAGAACGAGACCAGGAGGACCGCCCTGTTGTTCCAGTAACCATCTTGAGCACCACGGTGAGCACCCCCGCGCCATAGCGGCGAGACGGGTAGACTCCATCCACGCGTCGGCAGTGTGCCGACAGAGGCGGCTCTGCCGCAGAAGTGAGGATTCATGGCCACCGCAGTCATTGAGACAACCCTCGGCAACATTGAGTTTGAGCTCCTAGACGACGCCGCTCCAAAGACGGTCGAGAACTTTGTGACGCTCGCAAACAAGGGCTTCTACAGCGGGGTGATCTTCCACCGCGTGGTGCCAGGGTTTGTTATCCAGGGTGGCGACCCGACCGGGACGGGGACTGGTGGGCCTGGCTACAAGTTTGACGATGAGCCGGTCACCATGGGCTACGCACGTGGCACCGTCGCAATGGCGAATGCGGGCCCGAATACGAACGGGAGCCAGTTCTTTGTCTGCCTCGCCGACCTACCGCAGCTCCCGCCGAACTACACGATCTTCGGCCAGGTGGTCACGGGGCTCAACGTGGTTGACGCGATCGCCGCCGCACCCTGCGGGCCTGGAGATCGCCCTGTGGAGCCTGTAACAATGACGTCGGTGACCATTCGCTAACTGCGAAATCCCACGCTCACAGAGGCGCGCACGAGAAAATAGGGGGTTGGAATCGGCCCTCGCGCGCGCTATCCTAGGCGTAGCTGTTCTTGTTCGAAGGCCATGGGTAGGTGGGTTAGGGTAGTCGCTTTAGGCGACGTGATAGATGCTCTTCGAGCGTAGCTGCGGGACTGACTTGTTCGTTCTAAAAGCGGATCGGCTTCA
>JAUMDJ010000086.1:0-2206 GCA_032121895.1 Chloroflexota bacterium
TCAGCGTTCCTGCAACGATCAGCACATCTGCTTGTCGAGGAGATGCGCGGAATGGAAACATTCCCCAACGATCAATATCGTTCTTTGGTGTTGCGGTTGACATCATCTCAATCGCGCAACAGGCGAGTCCGGAGAGGAGCGGCCAGAGGCTGTTCGCGCGGATCAAGTCAAGGACAACGTCTGCCTTGGTGGGAATTGCGCCGAGAGCGCCGCTCCAGCGCGCATCATCCACGCGACCGTCGCCTGTTGCGTCATAGCGCGCGAGCTCAAGGTTCGGATGTTCAGCGAGCGGCTGACCACCGTATGCGCGTGGATTGTCGGTCGTCCAGAGCGTGTTCGGTGTGACGATCGGCGCCTGGAGCGCCTTCTTTGGGTCGCGTGTCATCGCCATGCGAGCACCCCTTTGCGCCACGCGTATGCGAGGCCGATCAGCAAGACGCCAATGAAGACCGCCATTGAGACAAGGCCCTCAATCAGGAGTGACTGGAAGTTGAGCGCCCAGATGTAAATGAAGACGATCTCAACATCAAACGCAACAAAGAGAAGTGCGTAGAGGTAGAACGAGAGGCCGAAGCGGCCGTGGGTGTCGCCGTAGGTATCAATCCCTGACTCGTATGGCACCTGCTTCCCGCGACTGCCGCGGGTGCGGTGGGAGATCAGCCAGGCGATTCCGATCGTCAAGAAGACGAAGGAGACACCCGCGCCGGCGAAGCCGAGGACGTACCAGAGTCCGTTCATGCAGCTCCTCTGTTGGACCCCTGCTCCCGCGCTACGCCCCGTGCGGGGCGAAGGGTGGTCCTATGAAGATTCTAGACGAGGGGACGGATCGGAGCCGCCGCTCCGGGGAGTGGATTCCTCGCGTCCGCCAGGCGTAAAACGTGCTCAGCCGAGCCGAGCGCGAAGAGCTCCACGGCGAAACCACCCATGCTGCGCGGGTTCATCAGCCTGGCGAGTGCCGAGCGGAGGGCGATAGCCCCCTCGAGAGTCGCTTCTGGGCCTCGCCGAATGCGTTCAATCTCATCATTGAGGCCCGCCCCCGCGAGGAGCGCCGCCTGGCTGGTGGAGGCGACTGGGGTGAGTCCTGCCGCGGTGGCGGCGGCCCGCAGGGCGGTCAGGTCCACATGGGCGGTCAGGTCCCGCCCCCCTGGGTCACCCAGCAGGTCTTCGGTCGCTCGGTGCCCCTGGTAGGCGAGAGCTGTCCCGGCCGCGCGGCTCGTTGCGTCACGTAGCTCGACCCCTTCGCGACCGTAATCAATCACAACCACAAGCCCGCCGCTGATCTTTTTGCGGAGTTCGTGCGGCCAAAAATCTGCGGCGAAGCAGGCCTCTGCGCGCTGCCCTTCTGTCAGTGGCGCGCCGAACCGCGCGCGCACGCGCGTCGCCTCTGACTCTCCGAGTGGCACCTCCACCCAAACGAGTGCGTTCTCTTCGTTCACTCCAACACAACGCTCTGCAGCGCCGTGCGCGGTCGCCGCGCGACCGACATAGATGTGAAAAGGGAGTGCATCAAGATACTCATTCGCCACAACAACGCCGACAACAGATGGCGCGTCTGGTGCCACGATTTGCAGCGGCTGGAGCAGCGCACGCGTCGCTAGTGCGCGTTGAAGCTCTTCACGCCGGTGGGGATTGATTTCAATCGGTTGAATCTGTAGTGCTTCAAGGAGTGGTGACTCATCTCTGATCAGCTGATCAACGACTGCAAGTAGAAGCGCGCCAGATCCGGCGCCGTACTCCGTGTATCGAAACGGTTGCGGCCGATCAAGTCTCTCCCACGTTTCGCGGATCAGGCGCGCCAACGCAGAGCCGAGAAGGCTGTGCATTTCTGGTGCAGTCATGAAATCGCCATCGCGTCCTGCGCGCGGCTGCGTGCCAACGTAGTAACCAAGGCCTGGCTCTGTAAGCGCGCGCTCCATGAATCGCGCGAAGCTGATAGGTCCTTGCATGCGAATCTCTGTTCGGATGCGTTCTAGAAGTGGCTGCTCCATCTCTCCCTACCTTCGGTAGTGGCGGCGCCCAGTGAACACCATCGCCATCCCGTTCCGATTTGCGATCTCGATTGCTGCAGTGTCTCGACGTGAACCGCCCGGTTGCACGACGGCGGTCACGCCCGCAGCTGCGGCGGCGGCGATCCCTTCTGCAAATGGGAAGTACGCGTCCGAGGCCATCACCGCGCCGCGCGCACGATCACCTGCACGCTGAAGTG
>JAUMDJ010000087.1:0-1885 GCA_032121895.1 Chloroflexota bacterium
GTGTTGCCAGTGGCGAGCGCCGGACCAATCTTCCAGCCCGCCATTAGGAGTGGATAGTTCCACGGTGCGATGGAGGCGATCACGCCAACTGGATCGCGCCGAATCATGCTCGTTCGCCCTGGGAGGTACTCGGCGACCGCCTTCCCCTCCATGTTGCGCGCGGCGCCTGCGAAGTAGCGCAGGTTATCAACGACCGCATCAACCTCAACGCCAACTGCGCTGATCGGCTTCCCAGCATTTTCTGACTCCGCGGTGACGAACGCGCGCTTCTTTGATTCGAGCGCGTCGGCGAGTTTCAGAAGTGCGAGGCTGCGTTCACCAGGGGTGGTGGCGGACCATGACGGGAAGGCGGCACGCGCCGCTGCAACCGCCGCGTTGATGTCCTCTTTGCCGCTGTGCGGGACCGTGGCGATCTTTGTCCGAGTCGAAGGGTCCTCAACGGTGATCGTCTTCCCTGACTTGGCGGCGACCGCCTTGCCGTTGATGTACTGCTTGAAGCTTCGCATCCCACTCCTCCTTCACCCTGCTTGACTATGTGCCGCTTCGCTCCGCCGCGGTGGGCTGGCCACCGGTCGCTTTCGCTAGCCTACCGCCGCAGCAGACGGCTGAGGAGGGGTGGCGCACGCACCCCAGTGGCGCTAGGATTCCTTCATGTCAAAGCAGTTCGTCATCCAGCTCTCGCACACGCCAGGCTCGCTCGCCGCGCTCTGCCGCGAACTTGAGAAGCGCGCCGTTGACCTTAAGGCGATCGGTGGCGGCGGCGTTGGCGAGCACGGGCACGTCATCCTCAAGACCGCAGATGATGCCGCCACCCGCGAAGTGCTGAAGGCGGGGAACTACGAGTTTATCGAGGGCGACTCGGTGCTCGCCGAGGTTGATGACAAGCCTGGCGGGATGCTCTCCGTACTTGAGCGACTCTCAAACGCTGGCGTCAACGTCTACGGCCACCTCTTCACCGGCCGCTGGGGCGATCGCGCCACCTTCTCATTCGTTGTGGATGACCCCGCAAAGGCGCGCGCGGCACTCGAGCAGAAGTAGCGTCGCCCCCTCAGTCGCTATGCGCGACCGATGAACTGAAGGATCTTCTCTACCGCGTCTCTGTATCGCAGCGTGGCGAACGGGTGATGATTGAATCCTTCAAGCGGTTCATAGCTGACGCCACCTAGCGTGCCGATCGGGCGACACCACTCTGGCCGAACGAGCTTGTCTCCTGTCCCGTGAATCACGAGCGTCTCTACAGGAAAGGCTCCGCCTCGGGCGACAACGGCACGCGCCGATCGCTGCGCACGGAATGCTTCGTCGCCAAGTCGAGTTGTCACCGCGTAGAGATATTCGGGCTCATCTGGGTCTTCGCTCGCTAACCGTTGACCAAGATCTACGTCCGCGCCAATCCCAGTTGGAATGCGGAGCATCGGCACGAGCCTGGAGAGAACGGGGGCGAAGGCTCGCTTCCATCGGGCGACATTTGCGTCGAGCGCTGGCGCTGACAAGACAAGCTTCGCGGGTCGAATCTTCCCTGCGGCTGCTGCGCCGAATGCAATGAGGCCCCCCATGCTGTGCCCGATGACAACGAGCGGTCGATCTGGGCTGCTGAGTCCCTCCACCTGTTCGGCAAGGTCGTCTTGAAACCTTCGCCAGGCGGGAACATACCCGCGTGGGCCCTCAGAGCGACCGTGGCCGCGCAGGTCGAAGGTCACCGTCCGCCAGCCAGCCTCAGCGAACGCCCGCGCCGCCTGGATGTAGCGCGACGAGCTCTCACCGATCCCGTGGCAGATCAAAAGATCGCCGATTGGCGCCGTGGCAGGACGGAAGGTTCTGCGGAACAGGAGGATTCCATCGCTCGTCCTGAAGGGGTCAAGCTCAATCTTTACCGAATCCATCGCCA
>JAUMDJ010000088.1:0-2280 GCA_032121895.1 Chloroflexota bacterium
CCAATACGTCTCGCAGCCTGCTGCGTAAGAGCGCGCCGCTTCTTGCCGCGAGCGTGCTGCTCGCGCTGCTCGCGCTGCTCCCAAGCCCGTGGTCCCTCCCCACGAACCCGGGGGCATCCACGCTGGTGCGTGCCACGCTACTCACCACACCGACTGACTCCGTTGGTGGGGTCTCTGGGAGCGTTGAGGTCCAGATCCTGGACGGCGCCGCTGCCGGTGAGCGGGCTAACGCGGAGGTCGAACAGGGAGAGGCGATCGCTGGCTCCATCCCCTTTCGCGCGGGTGACGAAGTTCTCCTGGTTGAACTGCCAGATGAGGCAGGGGGCCTGACGTACGCCGTCGCAGATCGTTCACGCGGTGGCGCTCTGGTGCTGTTAGGCGTCGCCTTTGCTGCGCTGGTGATCGTCGTCGCAGGTTCACGTGGGGCGCGTGCACTGATCGCGCTGCTTGCTGCAACGATCCTCATTGTTCGCTTCGGGCTCCCCGCAATTCTGTCAGGAGCATCGCCCGTTCTTGTTGCGGGTGGAACCGCGCTTGCTGTTGGCACCATCACGACGCTCATCAGTGAGGGCTTCTCGCGTCGATCTACCGCGGCGATCCTTGGCATCTCGGCGAGCCTGATCGTCGTTGGCCTCCTCTCAATTCTTTTTGATCAACTCCTCGCGTTCACTCCGTTCGCAGGCGATGCAGATCTGCTGAATCTTCTCCCGCTCCTCGGAGCCAACGTGGATCTACGAGGCATAGGTCTGGCCGCGGCGCTGATTGGGACCATGGGGATCATTGATGACGTTGCTGCAACACAGGTTGCGGCCGTCGATGAGCTGCGACAGAGCGCACGTCGGGATTCAGATCTGGTCATTGCAACTCGCGCGTTGAGCATTGGCCGCGCACACATTGCCGCGGTGATCAATACCCTCCCGCTGGCGTACTTTGCTGCAGCGCTCCCGCTCGTCGTCTCCACGCTGATCGCGCCAGGCGATCTACTCACACGGATTAGCAGCGAGTCGGTCGCCGTTGAGATCGTCCGATCACTCGTGGGGACAACTGGAGTGTTGCTTGTGATGCCACTCAGCACCGCCGCGGCGCTCCTGGTAGGGGTGGGCGAGGAGTAGCTACGCCTCGCGTGCAGCGAGCCAGCGCTCGGCGTCAAGCGCCGCGCGGCATCCGTCACCAGCGGCGGTGACCGCTTGGCGATACCGGTGATCGTGTACATCCCCAGCAATGAAGACGCCTTCAATGGCGGATGCCGAGGAGTGCTCCTTCACCTGTAGATAGCCGGCCGCGTCAACAGGGAGGGCGCCGCCAAGGAGTTCGGTGTTTGGCTTATGACCAATCGCAACAAAGAGACCGCCGACTGCGAGCTGCTCGGTGGTACCACTCGTGGTGTCCTTCAGGACCAGCGCTTCTGTCTTCTTTTCGCCAAGGACTTCTACTACTTCGCGGTTGAAATGGATCTGGATCTTTTCGTGCGCTTGCGCGCGTGCAACCATGATCTTGCTGCCGCGGAACTCATCACGACGTACGAGGAGGTGCACCTTGGTGGCAAAGCGTGTCAGGAAGAGCGCCTCTTCGAGTGCGGTGTCTCCACCACCAACGACTGCCACCTCTTCGCCCTTGAAGAAGAAGCCGTCACAGGTGGCACATGAGCTCACACCGCGTCCGCGAAGGCGTGTCTCGGACTCTAGCCCGAGCCAGATTGCGGATGCGCCAGTGGCAACAATCACCGCGTCTGCGCTGAACTCACGCCCTGCGCTCCAAACGCGGAACGGCTGCTTTGAGAGATCGACGCGGTCAACATCTTGGTCGACAACGACGGTGCCGAATCGCTCCGCCTGTGCGCGCATCTTCGCCATCAGCTCTGGTCCATCAATCCCGTCTGGGAAGCCGGGGAAGTTCTCCACTTCACTGGTGAGCATCAGCTGGCCGCCCGGCGCGTATCCGGCGAGCAGGGTTGGCTCCAACTGCGCGCGTGCCGCATAGATTGCAGCGGTGAGGCCCGCAGGGCCGGAGCCGAGGATCAGCAGTTTGCTGTGGGCTGGAGCCGCGCTTGAGGGGGCGGGTGTCGCAGGACTTGCGGCGGGTGTGCTGGCTGGCTCGCTGCCGCCAAAGTCGATCGTGAAGCCCTTCTCTGTCATGCCCTGAGTGTACGCGCTTGCCGAGTGGGGCGATCAGCGCACGGTGCGATCAGCGGAAGAGATCCCAGTCGGGGGGCATCAGGCTCTCGCGGACGCTTCCCGACTCCGTGGGGGCTGGCTTCGCGCCGCGGATGAAGGCGAGTGG
>JAUMDJ010000089.1:0-1652 GCA_032121895.1 Chloroflexota bacterium
GGAACTCTGCAACCCGGCTCGCGCGTGGTTCCGATGAGATGGGTGCCGACATTCTGGCGACGAATGCACGGGAGGTACGTCGCCGACTTCGTGCGCTCCGCGACGAACTCGAACGATGGGATGCGCGTCTCGCGGCTGCGGAGAATGACCCAGTCGTAGGACGCACCGATATCCGGGCACGTCTCGCTGAGGCCCGTGAGACGCTTGAGGAGCTTGGGTGAGCCAAGGTCCGGAGCGCACCGACCCACTTGCACGCGGAGCCGATGAGATGATCTGGGGGATCCCGCGCGCGACCGCGCTCCCGCACGGAGCATGGCGCGGCTTTCGGGCCTTCGCTTCGCGCGAAGAGGGTGAGGCGGAGATCGCACGACTTGAGGGGGTGGTGCAGGTGCGTCCTCGCCGAGAGCTTGAGATGGACCCCGAATGGAAGCAGCCGATCCCGTACGCGATCGCGATCTTTCGGGATGCCACGAACCGCGCGCATCTCTTCTGGATGGATCGACTCGAGGGGACGAGTGACCGTCGACTTCACGGTCGTGCCTCGTTTGGTGTCGGGGGGCATATTGGCGCCGCAGATACAGGGATTGAGGAGGCACTCACGCGTGAATGGACCGAAGAGGTTGCCACGCCAGCACTGCCCCGTTTCACGCCGCTCGGGCTGCTCAATGACGACGGTGATGATGTTGGTCGTGTGCACCTCGGGGTCGTCTACCTTGCGGTACTCACGTCGCCTGAGATTCAGGTGAGGGAGCGAGAGAAGCTCGCTGGTGCGCTCGTACCCCTGGAGGAGGCGGTAGCCCGCGCAGACGAGCTTGAGGGCTGGTCGGCGGCGCTCATCTCACACATTGAGGCCCTCGCGACGTAAACGCCTCTTGGTACGCGGTGCGTACTTCCTCGTGTGCAGGATGGCGCGATGCCACTCTCCATTGCAAGTAGCACCCTTATTGGGATCCGCGGTGCCCCCGTTGAGGTGGAGGTTGACGTTGCCACAGGGATCCCTGCGGTACGCATTGTTGGGCTCCCAGATGCCGCGGTTGGCGAAGCACGCGAACGGATCCGTTCGGCCATCCGCTCCTCAGGATTTACCTGGCCGGCACGCCGAATCACCGTAAATCTCGCCCCCGCCGACCTTCGAAAGAGTGGTGGTTCCTTTGACCTTGCAATTGCACTCGGAATCCTTGCGGCGAGTGGTCAACTGCGCCTCGCGAGCCAGCAGATTGCTGCGCTCGGAGAGCTCGCGCTTGACGGGAGGGTTCGCGACGTACCGGGCGCGCTACCGCTTGCCCTCCCACTCGTGGCACATCACGAGCGCACCCTCCTCCTTCCAGTGGAAACCGCGGCGCAGCTCGGTGCGCATGCTGGGGTATCAGCGCATGGTGTTGCGACCCTGAGGGAGGCCGTAAATCTGCTTCAAGGCGCCGCGCCAGTTGTCCATCGGGTGCCAGCATCCAGCGGTGAAGTTGATCTGCACAGCCAAGAGGATCGTGTTCTCGCGCCAGATCTCTCTTCAATTCGCGGTCAACCAATCGCAACGCGCGCGCTGATGATCAGTGCGATCGGGCGCCTCCCACTGCTGCTTGAGGGGCCTCCGGGTGTTGGGAAGTCCATGTTGGCGCATGCGCTTCACGGCATCCTGCCAGATCTCACGAGCG
>JAUMDJ010000090.1:0-3295 GCA_032121895.1 Chloroflexota bacterium
GCGAGCGTGGACTCCTGTGCACGCTTCAACTTGGAGGCGGCAACGAACTGCATGGCGCGCGTGATCTGGCGAATATTCTTCACCGCGCCGATGCGTCGTCGGATCTCGCGCTGGCTTGCCATTAGGCGAGGAAGCTCTTTCGGAAGACGTCAACGGCCTCGTCGAGTCCCTTCGCGGCGTTGTCCGTCAACGCCTGCTCCTTGGCGAGTTCGGCGAGCACCTGTGGGCGCTCGCGATCAAGGAACGTGTAGAAGCCGCTCTCAAACTCGCTCACGCGCGGTGTAGGGATGTCGTCCAACTTCCCCTTTGACGCGACGTATAGGATGGCGACCTGCTTCTCCACCGCCACTGGTGCGTACTGCGGTTGGCGTGTGATGGCGGAGAGCTTCTCACCGCGCGTCAGCTGATCGCGCGTTGACTTGTCGAGGTCGCCAGAGAACTGCGCGAATGCCGCGAGCTCTCGGTACTGCGCAAGGTCGAGCTTCAACGGTCCGGCAACCTTCTTCATTGCCTTCGTCTGCGCGGCGGAACCCACACGCGAGACGGAGATACCAACGTTCACCGCTGGTCGCTGACCCGCGTTGAAGAGGTCGGTCTCAAGGAAGATCTGTCCGTCCGTAATGGAGATGACGTTTGTTGGGATGTACGCCGAAACGTCTCCCGCCTGCGTCTCAATGATTGGAAGCGCCGTAATCGAACCGCCGCCCAGATCGTCCGAGAGTCGCGCGGCGCGCTCAAGGAGTCGGCTGTGCAGATAGAAGACGTCGCCTGGGTACGCTTCGCGTCCTGGCGGTCGGCGCAAGAGGAGCGCCATCTCGCGATACGCAACCGCGTGCTTGGAGAGATCGTCGTAGACGCAGAGTGCGTCGCGCACTTCCTTCCCGTCAACGGTGACGCCCTCTTCCATGATCTCTTCTGCAATCGCGCAACCGGCGAACGGCGCAAGGTACTGCAGTGGTGCTGGATCTTCAGCACCTGCGACCACAACGACGGTGTGTCCCATGGCGCCCTGCTTCTCCAGCATGGCAACAACGGTGCGCACCGTGGAGAGCTTCTGGCCGATTGCAACGTAGATACAGATGAGGCCCTTCCCCTTCTGATTGATGATCGTGTCGATCGCCACGGCGGTCTTACCGGTCTGGCGGTCACCGATGATCAACTCGCGCTGTCCGCGACCGATCGGGATGAGTGCGTCAACCGCCTTGATACCAGTCTGCACTGGTGTGGTGACTGACTTGCGGCTGATCACGCCCGGCGCAATACGCTCAACGGGGCGGCTCTTCTTTGCGTTGATCGGACCCTTGCCGTCCAGTGGACGACCGAGCGGATCAACCACGCGACCAATGAGTTCTGGTCCAACCGGAACCTCAACAACTCGACCGGTGGTCTTTACGGTGTCGCCCTCTTTAATGCTCTTCGCATCACCAAGGAGTACGGCGCCGACCGTCTCTTCGCCAAGGTTGAGTGCCATGCCAGCCACGCCGCCAGGGAACTCCAGAAGTTCAGACGAGAGTGCGCCAGAGAGTCCATAGACCTGCGCAATACCGTCGCCCACTTCGACCACCGTGCCAACGGTGCGCGACTCGGCGCCGCCGTCAAAGCCCGCGATCTGCGACTTCAAGATGCTGATGATCTCGTCTGACTTGATTGCCATGGTTCTCTGCTCCTCGCTGCTCTACGCGCTGCGCCGGTTCAGCCGGCTGCCGAAAGGATGCGCTCACGCATGCGCGCGAGTTTTCCTTTGACGCTTCCATCAATGAGGAGGTCACCCACGCGGAGCGTGACGCCTCCAACAAGGCTTGGGTCAATGTCATAGCTGACGCGCACGCTGCCACCAGCGATCTCTTTCGCCTGCGCCTCAATCTTGCTGCGCTCGTCTGCGCCAATCTCTGAAGGTGTGCTCACGCGCGCGGTCGCGATCCCGTTGCGTGCGTCCAGCGCCTCGTGCGTTGCCTCTGCGATCGCGGGAAGTCGTCCCAACTTTCGACGCGAAGCGAGCGCTCCCATCAGCGTGTGCACGGCTGGACTCACCGTTGCTCCGGTTGCCGCCTCAAGCGCGCCGACGCGTGCCGCCGCTGGCGTGCGCGGATCATCCAGAATTGTGCGGGCCCCTGGGGTGTTCACTACCTCCGCCACGCGATCGAGCTCAGCCACGAGGGCCTCTGCCGCCGCCCCGTCACCTGCGAGCGAGAGGAGGGCCGCTGCGTATCGTCGTGCAGAGCCGAGCGGTCGATCCACGATCAGTTCCCCTTCCCGCGCTGCTCATCCAGAAACTCGCCAACGAGTGCACGCTGACGATCACCGTCCATTGACGCGCCGACCACCTTGGTCGCGGCGCTGATTGCAAGGTCAGCAACCTCACTTCGAATGGAGGCGAGTGCGCTGACGCGCGCCGCCTCAATCTCTGCGGTTGCGTCAGCTCGCATCTTCTCTAGCTCCTGCTTCAGTGCAACAACTTGACCTTCACGAATCTGCGCCGCCGCCTTCTCCGCGTTGGCGCGAATCTCGTTTGACTCACGTCGTGCTTCTGCCAAGGAGGCATCGGCCGCTTCAATTGCACGCCCCTTTGCGAGTGCGGCGTCTGCCGCGTCGCGGAGGCCGCGCTCAATGCGTTCGCGTCGCTCGTCCAACATCTTGGTGATGGGACCGAGCGCTGCTGCACGCAAGACAATGATAAAGAAGCCGAAGTTCGCCGCAGAGATCAAGATCCAGAAAAGATTGAAGCTCAAGCCCGCACCTTCGGCTTCGCCAGCGGCGGCCGTTGCGTGCGGGAGTACCCCAAGCACTCCTTGGATCAACTCAATCATCTGCGCGCTAACGATCTGCACGTTGACTGATTAGAGAACGAGCGAAAGGATGCCGAGCACGATCGCAAGAACGCCGAGGCCTTCTGCGAATGCTGCACCGATGATGAAGACGCCGCGGATTGCGCCGGCCGCCTCTGGGTTTCGACCGATCGCGCTCACCGCTGCCGCTGCAGCCATGCCTACGCCGATCGCCGGCCCGATGACTGCGAGGGCCGCGAGGCCCGCCTGGAGCTTGTCCATTTCTGTACCTCCTACTGTGACCGCCGCCCGGACGCTTCCGCTCGGTCGGTCCTGCTGTCTCTCAGCTACGGCTAGTGTGCCGCAACTCGCGATTCTGCTCCTGCTGCGGAGCCTTCACCTGCTCCGGCAGGTTCGTGATGCTCATCGTGCCCCTCTTCGTGGTGCCCCTCCATGGCGAGCATGGTGAAGACCAAGATGAGCACGCTGAAGATGAGGCCCTGCATGAGCCCAACGAAGAGCTCGAGGCC
>JAUMDJ010000091.1:0-5924 GCA_032121895.1 Chloroflexota bacterium
TCTCAGCAACGACCGCGCGCCAGATTCGGCGCGCGGTCATCGCCACGTGTTGATCTCGCTACGCCTTGGAGGCGGCGAAGGACTTCGCGAACGCTTCGGTTGCTGCAACCAGCTCTGCAGCGGCTGCCGCATCAACGCTCTGCTTGTTCTTCGAGGCGAGCTTTAGGAGCTTCCAGACCTGGTCGTGCAGGTCTGGCACCTTCGTGAGGTGCTCTGGCTTGAAGTAGTCGGACCAGATCACCTGGACCTCACGCTTCACCAGTTCAGCGTGCTCCTCCTTGACGGCGATGCAGCGGGCAACCTTGTTGCGACCGACGTGGTCGGTAGGTCCGCCAATCTCCGTGGTGGTGATCAGCTCAACCATGCGAGCCACAGTCTTTGCCGCAAGCACGGCACCCGCCGGGTCATAGATCCCGCACGGAATGTCGCAGTGTGCGTGAACGGTGACGGGAGTGAGTGCAGAACGGATCTTCTTCATTGCGTTGCGCATGTTCCCTCCTTCGCTATACAAATACGGCGATCGCCACATTAGTGATCGCCAGAATGCCTGCGGCGTGATACGTCCCGGATGGAATCTCTTGGTCGCGTCGTCGCGGCCACGTGATCAGCACGAGTACCACAACAATCGCGAGCTTGATCCCCACCTGGACGTGGTTGACGGGCTCATCACCCATCGCTTCGGCAATCCCAACGAGCAGAACGCCCGTGAGAAGCTGGAGCAGGGTGCCATGCACCATTCCGGCGGAGAGTCGCTTTGGTACGTTGCGAAGGCCGGCAAAGTAGCCGCCAACGACGGCCGCCATCCCGAGCAGGTGAGCAAAGATAAGTACCCCCTCTAACGCCTCCATGCGAACCTCCTATACCTCTCGGCGCGAACACGCCTCGACACTAAGGTAGCCGACTCGTGGCGCGGCGGGTCCCTCCGCTCGCAGCGGTCGGCGTGTAGGGTTGCCCAGATGGATGAGCGCAAGGTTCGTGCATACAGCAGCTACAGCCGTGACGCGCTGACTCCGCCCGCCTGCGGCGAAGGAGTGGCCTGGCTCGGAAGAGCGCCGTGGGCGAAGGCGAGTCCCGCCTACCGACTCCTGCGCCTCTCCATGCGATCCGTTGGCTGGGTCTTCGGGCTGCGTGTGCGCGCTTACGGCCTTGATCGGCTTGAGCACTCAGGGCCACGCATTCTGGTTGGCGCACCGCACCGCCGCTACTACGAAGCCTTCGCCCTGGGCATTGCCGCGCCAGCGCAACCGCGAATCTGGTGGCTCGGCCTCGGGCCATTCATTGTCGGCCGTGGTCGTGTGCGCGCAGGGATCTTGCGCAGGCTCGGCGGGCTACTCCCAGTCTGGCGAGGGGCGAGTGGGATTGAGACACACCTGGCCGCCGCCAACGCCGTCTTTGCTGCGGGCGCCCACTACGGCGTGATGCCAGAGGGTGGAACGAGTGGTCCTGCGGATCGGTTCGCGGAGTTTCGTCCTGGGGCCGCCGTCATTGGCATCCGCACTGGCGTCCCTGTGGTGCCAATCGTCTTCCGCTTTCACAATCGGCGCATTGGCCTGCCGCGCATTGAGGTGATCGGCCTTCCAGACGTCAGTGTCCTAGAGTCAGGCGCCACACCTCCGGCGCCAGGTTCCCGTGAGGAGTTGACGCTCGCTGCGGCGTGGAGCGACGCGCTCGCTGATCGCATGGAGCGGGTCTGGCGTGAAGGGATACGTGAAGGGATAAGATCGGCGGCATGAACAGCGCACAGGTTTGTCCGTTCCTTGCAATCGCAACCGATTCCAGTAAGCGCCTCCCAACCCCACACATCACACATGCCTGCTTCGCTCAGCGCCCCGCGCAACCAATCGAACTTGATCATCAGGGGAGCTACTGCCTCAGCGCCACATTCACCACGTGTCCAGCATTCGCGGCGTGGGCGGCACGTGAGGCGGCGCAGCCACTCGCAACAGCGATGCCACTCCCAACGGAAGAGCTCGCCGCCGCGTCTCGAGGTGACGAGGGCCTTGCAGTGCAGTACGCTGATGACGGCACCATCTGGTCAACGGCGGGTGTTGCCTCACCAACCCAAGAGGAGGACGACGAGCGCGCACGGGTACTCCCGCTCCATCATCGACGGAGCGTTGAGGATGAGCTGCCGAAGGCGTTAATCCGTCTCCCGCGCGCGCTGAGTAGCCTGCGCAGTTTTGGCGCACTGGTGGTGCTGATTGGCGTTGCTCTCTTCGCGACACCTTCCATTCTGAAAGGGTTCGGGAGCCTGCTGAGCGGGATTGGTCAGGAGGCTTCACCGAGCGCAAGCGCGACGCCAGAGGTGAGTGCGTCACCCACGCCAACACCGACGCCAGACCCTGTAGTCCATGTCGTAAAGCGAGGCGACACGCTCTCTGGAATCAGTCAGGAGTACAAGGTCAGCATGGAAGTAATCCTTGGTGCAAATCCGCAGGTCACGAATCCAAACAACCTGAGGATTGGCGAGCGACTTGTGATTCCAAACGTTCTCCCGAACGTGGAGATCTCTCCGAGCGCAGCGCCGTAAGTGGCCCCTCGCGCTACCCCTTGGCGGGGGAGAGATTAATTGAAGTGATCTTGCCGGCCTCTACCTTGATCGTGGCGTCTAGCTTGTGGCTCTTTGCGCCAGGCCGGACCACAAGGATGTCGCACTCCACTTGATGGCCCGTGTCTTTGATTTCGCCTGGGATCATTCGCAAGCCCTTATCCGCGCGGAGAAACCAACCGCCAACGCGCTCAAGGCCTTTGAGCATCTGCACCCCTTCGCCGACGTGGATGCGCATCTCCACGCGCTCATCCATGAGTTTGAGTGCTTCGTCGCGGCTGTCCGCGTTCAGCAGTTCAAAGAAAGCGTCGGTTGTGTCTTGTGCACCCATGAGCTGATGGTACCCTGCCGCGATGAACTCTGATCGGCTCGACGCAGCGGGGCTCCTCGCTCGATTCGCCGCCTTGCACCCTGTTGCAGCAACGGCGACCGGAATCCACGACCATGACGGCGAGTGGGACGGGTTCGGCCCTGCGGCAGACGCTCGCGTCATTGCATGGGTGGATGAGGAGACGGCCCGCCTGAAGCGCATCCCAGAGGCTGACCTTGACCGAGACGATCGTGCGGATCGTGACTTGGCACTCGCCACGCTTGCGGGGATTCGCTTTGAACGCACGGAGATTCGCACCACGGCGTGGGACCCGCTGAACATCGTGGCAACTGTGGGCGGCGGACTCTTCCCGCTGATCGCACGAACCTTTGGGAGTCGCGAACAACGCACGCGAGATCTTGCCGCACGCCTCAACGGACTTCCGCAGTTGCTGGATGAGGCGGTGGACGCCCTTGTTGGCGTGCCTGCAATGAGCGTCTCCGCAGACGACGGAGCGCCGCGGCGCCGCGGTGCAACTGCGCCGAGCGGGGAGCTGAGCCTGCCGGCACGACCGATAAGCCGGCTGCACACCGAGACGGCGATTGCACAGGCGGAAGGTATTGCTGAGCTTGCCGAGATGGGCGTTGAGGCGTATGGAGGCGAGTTGCGTGCAGCCGCGGACGTGGCACGTACGGCGGCAGCGCGGTTCGTCCAGCGCCTGCGTGACGAGGTCTTGCCGCGAAGCGACGGCGAGGGGCGGTACGGTGCCGTACGGTACGATCGGGCGCTTCGACACACGCTGTTTGGTTCGCATGACCGCGCCGCAGTTGGTGCTGCCGCAGCAGTGGAGTTCACCGCCGTACGCGAGCGGATGATCAGCATTGCGCGCGAGATTGCACCGCGCTGG
The DNA here is from genome assembly GCA_032121895.1 of Chloroflexota bacterium. Taxonomy (GTDB): domain Bacteria; phylum Chloroflexota; class Limnocylindria; order Limnocylindrales; family Limnocylindraceae; genus Limnocylindrus. The sequence continues at coordinate 3,766 of JAUMDJ010000091.1, forward strand.
ATTGGCGAGGGTGAGGCTGGGCGACTGCAGAGCGACCCACAACACCTTGTTGGCGCGGTGTTGCATGCGATCGGCGGCGAACATAGCGCCGCCGCGGATCTGCTCGATCGCTGCCGTGAGGAGACGGCGCGCTGCGAGGCCTTCGTGAAACGCACGGGACTGATTGACCTGCCAAAGGAGCCGCTGCAGATCACCTGGACCCCACGCTTCTTGCGTGCATACGGTGGGGCCTTCCTTGACTCACCAGGCCCACTCGACAAGGGGGAGATGAGCTTCTTCTATGTGACGCCTCCACCAGATGACGCCACGCCTGAGCAGGTGGAGTCCATGCTTCGCGAAGATAACGATCGGATGCTCGCCCTTCTCGCCATCCATGAAGCGATCCCTGGTCACTACTTACAACTCGCTGCGGCGAATGAGACCGACCGCCCGCTACGTGCCGCGTTCGGCTCAGGTGTGTTTGCGGAGGGCTGGGCCGTCTATGTGACGCAGGTGATGCTTGATGAGGGGTTCGGTGACGGCGACAAGGCGCTTGAACTCATCCACTGGAAGTTCTACCTCCGCTGCGTCGCAAATGCGCTTCTTGATGTTGGGATCCATGCGGATGGACGCGACGAAGCATGGGCCCTCAACCTGATGGTTGGGGAGTCGTGGCAGGAAGAGTCGGAGGCGAAGGCGAAGTATCTGCGCGCGCGCCTTACCGCAACGCAACTCCCTACCTATTTCATCGGCTCTGTCGGCTGCTGGGAGCTTGAAGATCGCGCGCGCGCCGCAGCGAGTGGCGTGCCAGGAGGCAACACGGGTCTTCCAGGAAACCGCCCCGCGACTGCTGGATTCAGTCGCCCCGCGCACTTACGCGCGATGCTGCAACACGGCACGCCACCGATTCCGCTCCTTGAGCGGCTGATGGGCGCGCAAGACTAAACGCGCGTAAGACTAAACGCGAGTCAGGCTACCCACGCGTCAGCGCGGGGGTCGAGCGGGTCGTCCGTCTCCCTCTGGCACGGCACCAGGAGCAGAGAGCGCCGCGGTTGCTGCAGCCGAGTAGGCCACGTCCGTTGGGCTTGACGAACCCTTGACGGTGACTGACTGCGCACCCGTCGGTGGTTGCGCAGTTGCAGGGAGGATTGAGCGGCCAGGGAGGCGATGCTCAAGCTTCACCGTCACGTCGTAGTCCTCACAGATATCAAGGAATGGATCTGGATCGAACGCGTCTGGCGACTTCACGCCCGCGCCACCCCAGACTCCTTCGGCAATCAGCTCCATTGCCATGATCGGCATGACGCCGGTCTGCCATGCAACCGGCTGCAGGTTGTAGCGACCCATCGTCTCTGCCGCGTCACACACTTGGTAGTGGAAGGTCTCGCGAGGGCGACCATCCTTAGTGCCGCTGACGAGCGCACCGACGATGGCGCGTCCAACCATGTTCTTGCCAAGCGTTGAAGGGTCTGGTGAGAGTGCGCCGATCACGTCGCGTGGCGCAACCTTCGTCCCCTTCACGTTGATCGGTTCCTTTCCGTCGAGGCCGAGGCGGTGCAAGAGCTGCAGCGTCTCGATGAAGTCGGCGCCGAGCGCGTACTTGAAGGTGATCAGATCAGCCTTCATCGTGCGCGGCAGCTGCACCACCTCTTCGTGCTCAACGTTGACGCACATCACGGGGCCCACGCCTTCAGGGAAGACGAAGTCCTCTGGTTCGCTGAATGGTGCGCGCACTTCAACCTTGCCGTTGCGCCAGACGATTGGTGGGTTCAAGCACTCCTCAATCACGGTCCAGAGGCTGAAGACGGTTGCGAACGGGTAGCCCTCAATGCGCAGGTCACCGCCGTCGCGGATGTGCACGGCGTTGACGTCATCAAACGTCCACTTCTTTGCGTACGCCGCGAAGATGTTGGAGAGGCCTGGGTCCATCCCCATGCCGATCAGCGCGACCTTCCCCTTCGCCTCCCAGAGGCCGTTCTTCGCCACCTGGTAGTCGCCGAGCATCTCGCCAGGGACGGTGTACGGGTTCTGCTTATCTGGCACCGAGAGGCTTGTGGCCATGTCGATGTAGTGCACGCCAGCCTCAAGTGCGGCATCAAAGATTGCAGGCACGAAGCGTGGATCTACGGCGTTGAGCACCAGGTCTGCCTTTGAGGAGACGATCAGCTCCTTGAGCTGCT
>JAUMDJ010000092.1:0-1578 GCA_032121895.1 Chloroflexota bacterium
CTGCTGCGCTACGATCACAGCCGTTGGCGCGTGGCCAAGCGGTAAGGCACCTGCCTCTGGAGCAGGGGATCCTAGGTTCGAATCCTAGCGCGCCAGCCAACCTCTCCGATCAATTTCTGTGCGCTATTTCAGCGCGGCGAGCCACTCCTGCATCGCTTGAGTGAAGGCTTCAGGGTCCTCTTCAAATGGCACATGGCCGAGCCCCGGCAGCACCACGTACGTGGCAGCAGGGAGCGCGTCGCGCAGCGACTCGCCCGCGGAGAGTGGCACCCAACTGTCGTCAGCCCCCCAGAGAATCAGCGTGGGGATCGGTGCGCCAGCGCGCGACACGATCTCCGCGATTGGTTGAGTGAGTGCGTTCTTGCTCCCGTCCCGCAGCACGCCGAGCAGCGCGGCGTCCCACTCTGGGAGTCGTGACGCGGCGGCGTATCCGCGGATCATCTCTGGCGTTGCGGCGGATTTCACGGCGAACGCAGAGCTGAGCAGTTCGCCGAACGTGGCCTCTGTAAAGGCACTGCGAATCAGGATACGAGCGGCGCGTCGGAGAGGCGAGGCTTGCAGGGCCGAAGTTGCGGGGCTGTCGCCGAAAGATGCGCCGATCGCAGCATCAATCAGTGCGAGTCCTCGCACGCGTTCAGGTGCGAGGGCAGCAATCCAAGAGACCACGTTTCCGCCCATGCTGTGCCCTGCGAGCACCGCCTGGTTGATCTGCATCTGGTCCATCACGGCAAGAGCAAACCTCGCGTGAGACGCGTGATCGTACGAACCACCCCAGCCCTTCTCTGCGAGGCCGAAGCCCGGCAGGTCGAGCGCAACCACGTACCAGCCACTCGCGGCGAGCGGTTCCATGACGTGTCGCCAACCAAACGTACTCCCGCCGAATCCGTGGACCAGGATCAGCGCCGGATCGCTACTACGCCCCGCGGTTGCAACCACGGTGCGGCGTCCTTCAACGGTGACAACTGTGGCGTTCGGTGCAGCAGCAGTGGCGAGCAGCTCCTCTGGTCGCGCCTCCGCACTCACAGGGATGTCAACGAGGAAGGGGAGGAGAGCAACCACGAGCAGCACCTGCAGGAGCCTCTTCACGACGCGCTTCATCTGCTCAGTATCCCAGATCTGCCACGCTCGTTCATCTGCTGGTAACGCACGCCGTTATCCTATTTGCATGACAGCACCACGCGTCCTCTTCCTCTGCACGCATAACTCGGCCCGCTCGCAGATGGCGGAGGCGCTGCTGCGTTCACGCTCCCGCGGACGCGTGGAGGTGGAGAGTGCCGGCACGGAGAAGACACTGGTGCGGCCGCTCGCGCTGAAGGCGCTCGAAGAGATTGGGATTGACGCATCGGCGCAGACGAGCAAGACGCTCGAGCGCTTCATTGATGAGCAGTTCGATTACGTGATTACGGTCTGCGACGCGGCGAACGACGCCTGCCCAACCTTCCCCAACGCCAGCGCCCGCGAGCACTGGTCACTTCCAGATCCATCCAAGGCGACGGGGAGTGAGGAGCAGCAGCTGGAGGCCTACCGCGAGGTGCGTGACGATCTGGAGCTGCGCATCATGGAGCTTCTGCGACGACT
>JAUMDJ010000093.1:0-3976 GCA_032121895.1 Chloroflexota bacterium
AAGATTGTCACGTCGTGTCCGGCAACCAGAAGGTAGAAGGCGGCGGATGCACCTGCGGGGCCGGAGCCGATCACAGCGACGCGCTTCCCAGTTTTTGGCTGCAGTTCAAATGGGAGCGGTGGATCAATGTTCTCGTCCCACATTGACTTCAGCACCTGGTCGCCCGCGTAGCGATGGCTATCGCGAATCGCGATCGCTTCGTCAACTTCGTCGCGACGACAGTGGTCTTCGCAAGGTGCCGGGCAGACGCGTCCAAGGATGCTTGGGAATGGAATGGTCCGCTTGAAGATGCGCGCCGACTCGCGGAACTGCGATTCGGCGTTTGCCTTCAAGAATCCTGGGATGTCAATGTGGCTCGGGCACTTGTTCTGGCACGGTGGCAGACAGTACGCGTTGTGGTCGCTGAAGATGAGCTCAAGGTTGGTGCGACGAATCTCGCGAAGTCGATCAGTCTGCGTTGCGATCACTGCCGCCGGTTCCGCCTTTGCTGAACAGCTGATCTGTGGTGAGTCGCACCCTTCAACATCAACCACGCACATGCGGCATGCGCCGAATCCAGGAAGCTTTGGGTCGTAGCAGAGCGTTGGGACTTCAATGCCGTTTGCGCGGCAGACTTCGAGGATGGTCTGTCCCTCAAACGCTTCAAGCTGCTTCCCGTCAATCTCTACGTAGAAGGTTGGCGTGCGCTGTGGGCGCTGTGGGCTGCGCGTGGAGAGCATCTGCTCAACCGCTTGACTCTCTGTTGTGGTCTGGACCGCGGTGGCATCAGCTGGTGTCACGCCACTCGTTGGTCGCTCCATGAGGCCTGCCATCTACTTACTCCGTCCCGCTACTGCGCCGCTCGTCTGCGCGACGCTGGCCGGATAAAACTCGTGCTCGAAGTATCGCATCCCCGTCAGGAGTGGGCTTGGCGTGAGCCGCTCGTGCGCGCAGAGCGCGCTATCTGCAACGTCTGCCGCGAGTGCCTGGAGTCGCTGCCCATCCTCTGGCCCCGCGAGCCCGTCAACAAAGCGTTGTCCGATCTCCGCGAGGCGTCGGGTACCGATTCGACACGGAATGGTCTTTCCACACGCTTCGTCAGCGCACCAGCGCGTCAACATGGCGGCGAGCTCTGGGATTGCCACGCTTCCATCGAGTGCAAGCAGCGCGCCCGAACCAATGTGTGCGCCAACCGCGGCGAGTCCTGCGCCGCTGTACGGCGTACTTGCCAGCAACTGCGCAGGAACAAATCCGCCAGATGGGCCGCCAACAAGGAGCGCTTTGACCGTGGCGCCGCGCGCGGGGCCTCCAGCCACTGCAAGGATCTCCGCGAGCGGGGTCCCTGTTGGAACCTCAAGGACACCGGAGTTTGTGATCGAGCCGCTCACCTGAACGAGCACAGTCCCGGGCTGCGCGGGGTCGCCGATCTGCTTGAATGCGGCGGCGCCGTTCGTAAGGATCCACGAGACGGCAGCGAGTGTTGCCACGTTGTTCACCGCGGTCGGCTTGCCGAGATAGCCAACTTCCGACGGATACGGCGGCGTCTGCTCGGGCTGACCACGCTTCCCAGCGAGCGCCTTAAGCAGCACCGTCTCTTCGCCGATCATGCTTGAGCCTTGAAGTGGGACGACGCGCACGGTGAGCTCGCGACCGCTTCCGAGCACGTTGGCACCGAGGACGCCTTCGCGCTCTGCGGTGGTGATGATTGCCTCAAGTGAACGGATGGCGTCGCTGTACTCCGCGCGCACACCAATCATCGCTTCACGCGCGCCAACACTGAGCGCGGCGATCGCGAGACCCTCAACGACGCCGAGCGCGTTCTTCTCAAGGAGGAGACGGTTTGTGAAGACGGCTGGGTCCGACTCGTAGGCGTTTGCCACCGCGTATTTCGGCGACGCGTCGCTCTGCGCGGCTGCACGCCACTTCTCGCCGGTCAAGAAACCGCCACCACCGCGTCCGCGCAGGCCAGCATCAATCAGTGTCTGTGCCGTTGCAGCGCCGCCTGCGGCAATCGCAGTGCGCAGCGCCGCCCACGGGGTTGCAGGCGGTGTGAGCAGAAGTTGCGACCAGCCCTTTGGCGCGCTTAGCTGCTTCACGCGGCGTACCTCCCCGCAAGCGCGGCGGCCCACGACTTTGCGTTGCGACTTGAGAGCTCGCGCTGTGGTTCGCCGTCAATCACCACGAGTGGTGATGGCGCGTCAGGAAGATGTGTCGAGAGGGCTTCAAGGCGCAGATTGCTCCACGGGATCGCCTGACCGAACTCGGTCCCGAATTCAAACGAGAGCGTGTTGATGACGCGCCCTGCGCCGGCAACCAAGCAGTTTGCACAACGGCAGACCGCGATCGTGCGGCTGCGCCCCGGCTCAAAGGTGAGGTGCTTATAGAAGGTTGCAGTTCCGTAGACCATGGCGTACCAGGCACCTGTGGCGCGGCTGATGCGCTTAAGTGCGTCGACCGGCAAGTATCCGTATTCGCGCTGCACAGACTCAAGGATCTGCAGCATGTGATGCGGGTCGTAATCAACGCGCTCCAGCGCAGCCTCAACTGCTCGGAGATCAATGCTGCTCTCCTGTGCTGCTGCCGCGTCAGAGACGGTGCGTCCTGAGCGGCGCATCGCCGACTCTTCGCGTCGTTCGGCGTACTGCTCCGCCGGGCCCCAATGCACTGCATAGCGGCCCTTCGTGTCGGTTCCGCCCATGTCAATGCACTCAATCGGACATGCCTGCGCGCACTGGAAGCAGGTTTCACACTTCAGCGTGCCGCGCTCATCGGTCACCAGTTCAAGTCGACCACGGTTGCGCGGCGGAATGTCTGGCTTCACTTCGGGGTACATCACCGTCTTCTTCGGCTGGAAGAAGCGGGTGAGCGTGAGTGCCATTCCGCGAACGATGCCTGAGCCTGGGATTCGTGCCATCAGACCCTCCTTATGCCGTCAGTAGCACGGCGGCAGCCGTGACGAATAGATTGAGAAGCGACGCCGGGAGGAGCCACTTCCAGGCGAAGCCCATCAGCTGGTCGATGCGCGCGCGCGGCAGCGTTGCGCGCATCCAGACGAAGATGAAGATCAGGGTGAACGTCTTCAACAGGAACCAGACAAGGTCGGCAACTGGTGGAAGCATCGCCCAGGCCCAGAAGCCGATGGCCGCCGTGGAGAGCGCGCCGAAGATCAGGAAGCCGGCGAGGAGCGCCTGCCAGGCCTTGATGCGTGCGCTGATCGCATAGATGGGGAGCCCGATTGCGAGCGTTCCAAGGAGTGGCGCGATCCCCGCCGCGATCGGCAAGAGAAGCCCAAGGCCACTCAGATCCACCGCGATCTCGGGGCTGAACGGGAGAACGATTGGCGCATTGGAGCCACCAAGGAAGACGGCGGAGAAGAGTGCCGAGACAATAAAGACGTTGACGTACTCCGCAAAGAAGAAGAAGCCGAAGCGCATGCCGGAGTACTCCGTTGCGAATCCGGCAACGATCTCCTGGTCGGCTTCGGTGTTATCAAACGGCGTGCGGTTCGCTTCGGCGGTGATTGCGATAAAGAAAATGATCGCCGCAAGTGGTTGGCGGAAGATGAACCAGTCAAGCAGCGATCCCTCCTGCGCCTCCACAATCTTTGGGAGCGAGAGTGTCCCGGTCAGGATGATGATTCCCACAACGGAGAGTGTCAGTGGGATCTCGTAGCTGATCGCCTGCGCTGCGGCGCGGATGCCGCCAAGCAGCGAGTACTTATTGAACGACGACCAGCCGGCCATCATCAGCCCAACCACACCGAGTCCGCCGATTGCGAAGAAGTAGAGAAGGCCGAACTCAAGTCCGACACTCGTCAGATCAGGTGCGAACGGGATCACCATGATTGTCATGAAGCTCGCCAGGTACACAACCACTGGTGCGAGCGTGAAGACAGGAACGTCAACACTTGGCGGAGTGAAGTCCTCTTTCATCAACACCTTCAGCCCGTGCACCACACTCATCACGGCACCGCCTGGGCCAATGCGATCTGGGCCAA
>JAUMDJ010000094.1:0-1924 GCA_032121895.1 Chloroflexota bacterium
AGTCGCAACCGCTCCGCTGCACTGAACTCGCTCAGCACGTGCTGTTGTGCGGTGCCGCTCTCACGCGGATCGCCGATGCCGACACGAAGGCGTGGATACTGATCACTCCCAAGTTCCGCCTCAATGGAGGCGAGTCCGTTATGTCCACCATCACTCCCGCGCTCGCGGAATCGCAGCGAGCCGAACGGAATGCTGAAGTCGTCTACCACCACCAGGAGCTGGTCTACAGAGACCCGCTCCGATGCGAGGAGTTTCCGCACGGCAATCCCTGAATCATTCATGTACGTCATTGGCTTAGCCATCACCAGGTCAAGGCCGAGCACACGCCCCGCGTGCACCGCCGAGGCGTCACGCTCCTTGCCGCCCCCCTTCCACTTCACGCGATCCGCGAACGCATCAACGATGAGCCAGGCAATGTTGTGCCGGGTGAAGCGGTACTTCTCACCCGGGTTGCCGAGCCCCACCACGATGCGTCGATCTACGCTCACGTCTTCTCCTTGCTCACTTCTTTGTGGCCGCAGCGCGCTTCATGGCTGCAGTATGCGCGCGAAGGATGCGTTCCTGCTCACGCCACATCGCAGCCTGCGACGTTGCCGTTGCATGATCCCAGCCGCAGAGGTGAAGGGCGCCGTGGACGGCGAGGAGGCGCACCTCATCAGCAACGGAGTGTCGGGTCTCTCCGTCCGTCCCCCCACGACCTTCGCGCGCCTGTTCAATGGCCCGATCAACACTGATCACAATGTCGCCGAGCGGCAGGCTCACCTCCGCATGCGGCGCACGAACCGCGCGACGGCGCGGGCGAGCCGCGCGGCGGACGCCAGGGCGCGCTGGGTATTCATGCGGATCAAGGAGTGGAAAGCTGAGCACATCCGTTGGGCCGCGCTTCCCCATGTGCTTCGCATTCAACGTTGCAATCGTCGCATCATCCACAAGGGTGAGTGCCACTTCTCCATGAGGCGGCGCGTCAGATGCGCGAAGTGCGCGCGCAACGAGTGCGGCGAGTTCGGTTGATGTGATGCTGACTCCGCCTCGACGCTGCCGAGTGACGCGGGCGCGCGGGCCTGCGTCGCGACTCATCCGAGTGCTGCGAGCGCCGCGGTGACCTTCCCGGAGAGAACCTTGCCGTCCACGCGACCCTTCGTCTTGGGGGCGAGCCAACCCATCACCTTCCCCATCTCTTTGGCAGATGACGCGCCGGTCTCGGCGATCGCCTGCTTCACGAGGGCGTCAACATCTGCGTCGGTGAGCTGCTCTGGGAGGTAGACGGCGAGGATCGCAATCTCCGCCTCTTCAGCGGCGGCAAGATCGGGCCGATTCGCCGCCACATAGGCGTCAACAGATTCGCGGCGTGTCTTGACCGCCTTCACGAGAACGGTGAGGGTCTCCTCATCGGTGGCGTCGTGCTTCTGCTCCTTCTCAACGAGTGAGAGTGCAGAGAGCGCCATGCGGAGTGTGTCGCGGCGCAGCGTTTCACCCGACCGCATTGATGCGGCCATATCGGCTCTTAGCTGTTCACGAAGCGACATGCGCTGCTCCTCTCCGACGGCTCGCGCCGCCACGGGGCGCGCGAGGGATCAGATCCCGCGAGGGCCTGACGGCTTCTTCTTCTTTGCGTCCTTGCGCTTCTTCTTCTCCGCGGCGTTCTCAAACGCTTCACGTCGACGAGACTCGGCAAGGATGCCGGCCTGCTGGACCTTCTTATTGAATCGGCGCAACGCAGCCTCAAAGGACTCGTTATCACCAATGCGAACTTCTGCCACTGAACTACCTCCTATTGGGATGAGGAGGATAGCCGATTCAGCGAGGGGCCGACTCAGCGAGGGAGCGGGATCTCCTCCCCGAGCGTGGAGAGCACCGTGAGGAGGGACTCTGCCGCAGATGGGTCAGGGTCGGCGGAGGGGGTGCGCTGGAAGATGATCAGCAG
>JAUMDJ010000095.1:0-2430 GCA_032121895.1 Chloroflexota bacterium
CCTGGGGCGCTCGATCTGGATCTCGATCCGATCCGCGGACCGCTCGTCCGCCTCGCGCTGCGCATGCGTCGCGTGGCGAGCTAAGCGCTGTAGGGAGGAGTCTCCGCGCGCGGTCGACGCAGTGCCAGCAGCGTGAGCAGGCCAACGACGAGGACCGGCCCCCAGATCAGATGCGGCGCAGCGGCAATCAGCAGACCGAGCGCCCCGAGGAGTGTGACCACCACCGCGTACAGCTGAAGCACGCCACGTTCGGCTGCTGGCGTGAGCCGCCAGATGCGCGCCGCGGCGAGACCCGATGCAACGCCAGCAGGGATAAAGAGCGCCACGCCAACAAAGAGCGCTGCGAGAAGATCGCGAGCGAAGCGATCAAACGCGGGTAGCCCTTGAGACGCGGCGAACTCTTCGAGGAGCCCTGCGGCGTCTATACCAAACAGTTCAAGGAGTCCAACGAACTCCTCACCGAGCTCCGCCGCCGCACGTGCACCGAGGGAGGCCCAGCTTTCGTTGCCTGCAATGAGAGATACGTAGATAAGCCCCCCGATCAGGACGATCCCAGCGAGGAGGAGGAGCAGCGAAAGGAGCGCGTTAGTGGCCGCTGCCACAATTAGCAGCACGCCTCTTCCGTTCTTTCCGCTCACTCGCCCCCCTTGTATGGGTAGATCACCCAGCTCGTTGCGGTGCCAGCAAAGTGATCGGGTGCGCGATCAACCTCGCTGCGCTCCGGCTTGTAGTGAAGGACGGCAGTCCGCACCGTTGCCCCCGCCGTCTCTGCAGCAGCGATGACCTGCTGCAGTGTCCGTCCGCTCTCCCAGACTTCGTCAACAATGAGAATTCTGCGACCGCGAAGCGAATCAGCGGGCGGCATCCGTAGCAGTGAAGCCTCTGGCCGGCGGCCACTCGCGTCATAGTGCTCGGCAACAGCCACAAGAAGATCGCGCAGCCCCATGCGGTAGGCGAGCATTGCACCGGGGACGAGTCCGCCGCGACTTACCGCAAGGATTGCCTCAGGCTGCTCAGTCGCCGCGAGTGCACCAATCTCCGCGGCGAGTCGCTCAACCGCCTTGTCGAGCTCTTCCCAGCTGAGGTAGAGGGCATCGGCTGGGGGCTGCACTCCCATCTACTTCACGCGTGCGAGCGCGCGATCAAACTCGCGGATGATGTCGTCTGACCCCTCAATACCCACGCTGATGCGGAAGATGCCGCCGCGCTTCGGCATTGGATAGACGAGCGTGTCCACTTCGCCGAGGCTCACCCCCACGCCGAAGAGTGCGATGTTGTCGGCAAAGGCGCGCATCGCGTCGAGTGGATCAACCCCCGCCGCTGCGCGCGGCTTGAAGGAGAGCATGCCGCCCCACTTCCCACCAAGGATTCGATCCGCCACCGCGCGGTCAGGATGTGAGGCGAGGCTCGGGTGGCGCACCCACTCCACCTTCTCGTGACCCTCCAAGAAGGCGGCCAGCTTCGTCGCGTTCGCTGTGGCACGTTCTACTCGTAGCGGGAGGGTGCGCGCACCGCGGGCAATGAGCCAAGAGTTGAACGGCGACGCCGGTCCACCGAGCAGGTCAGTCTGTCGCCGAATCGGATCCACGAGCGCCTTCGCCCCCGCCGCCACACCGCCAAGCGCATCACCGTGTCCAGAGATCCACTTGGTGGTGGTCTGCAACACGAGGTCCGCGCCGAACTCAATTGGGCGGATCGTGACCGAGCTCAAGAAGGTGTTGTCAATGACGAGAAGCGCGTTCGCGTCATGCGCAATTTTTGCGAGCGCTGGCACATCGCTGATCCTCATCCACGGATTGGAGAGCACCTCCGCGAAAATGATCTTCGTGTTTGGCCGCATCGCCGCCTTCACCGCCTCAAGGTTGGTGATCTCAACAGGGGTGACGTCAATGCCGCGAGACGGGAAGTCCTCAGCGAAGAGAATCTGACTGATGATGAAGAGGTCATCCGCAACGATCAAGTGATCGCCGCTCTTGAGGTGCGCAAGCAGGCCGGCGGAGATGGCCGACATTCCGGAGGCTGAGGCGATCGCACTCTCCGCGCCTTCGAGTGCGGCGAGCTTCTCTTCGAGAGCCGCCGTCGTTGGATTGTTCGTGCGCGTGTAGAAGTATCGGTTCGGCTCCCAGGCGAGCGCGCCGTCAACCGCCTCCTCCTTCTCGTCCGCCGTCTCAAACGTGAAGGTGGCCGTCTGATAGATGGGGAGGTTGTGCGCGCGGGTGGTCGGATCAGCCCCCTCGCCCGCATGCACGGCGATCGTGTCGATCGCGGCTTTCTCTAGGTTCTGCTTCCCATCTTTCGCCATGGCGGCAGTCTAGTAGGGATAGGGGACTGGAGCGGGAGAAGAGTCTCGAACTCTCGACCTTCTGCTTGGGAAGCAGACGCTCTACCAACTGAGCTACTCCCGCGTGGGGGGTGAGGATAGCGCATGGG
>JAUMDJ010000096.1:0-2259 GCA_032121895.1 Chloroflexota bacterium
TCGCCGATCGGCGCGAAGGGGGCACTCGTAGTGGTTGACGAACTCGTGGCCTCCTCCACAAATCTTGTTGCTGGCGCAAACAAGGAGGGGTACCACTTCAAGAACGTCAACATCCCCCGTGACTTCACTCCAGACCACGTGGTGGATCTCGCATCGGCGAAAACGGGTGACGGCTGTGCCTCCTGCGGTGCCCCCGTTCGACTAGAGAAGGGGATCGAGGTTGGGAATATCTTCAAGCTTGGCACGCGTTACACGGCGGCACTCGGTGCTGAGTACCTTGACGAGGCGGGGGTGAAGCGACCGATCATCATGGGCTCTTACGGGATTGGTGTTGGGCGCGCAGCCGCGTGCGTGGCTGAGGCGTATCACGATGAGAAGGGGCTCGCCTGGCCGACCGCAGTGGCACCGTTCGACGCCCAGGTGGCGCTGCTCAGCGCCAACAAGGACCCTCGCGTTGAGGCATCGGCCGCCACGCTGGAGGCTGCGGCCGCGAGCGCTGGACTCGAGCTGTTGGTTGACGACCGAGAAGAGTCGCCGGGCGTGAAGTTCGCCGATGCAGAGCTGCTTGGATCCCCGTGGACCGTGACCATCTCGCCACGATCGCTTGATGCGGGCGGCGCAGAGATGACGCTGCGCGCCAGTGGTGAACGGAGTGTGGTGCCGCTGACGGAAGTTGTGGAGCGGATCGCTGCGCAGAAGCGTCTTGAACGCGAGGCCATTGAGAAGGACCTTGCCGCTCGAGGATTTCCGCCAACGTACGTCGGCGCCTCTTCGGGCAGATGATCGAGACCGTTAGCCCAACGCTTCTCTTCGCGGCACTCTTTGCGCTCGCTGCTCTGATTCTTGCGGGGAGACTGCGCCGCCGGCGTAACCAGGTTGACGACAGCACGTCGCGTGCCGCCCGCGAAGGAGAGCGGGCGGATCGTGAGTCGGCCCGAGCGGAGCGCCGCGCGCAGCGCCTTGATGCACTGCTCGACGCTACGGACGATGCCGTGATGCGCGTCCTTCCTGACCTCACGATTCGAGCCGCCAGCCCGGCCTGCAGAGAGATCTTGGCGCGCGAGGTTGATGATCTCCGTGGTCGCCCGCTGATCGAAGCGACCGTTGATCATCGACTTGAAGAGCTTGCCCGAGAGGCGCTGAACGGAACGATCTCTCGAGGAGAAATCTCCCTGCGCGATCTTCGCCCAGGTCACTCTGACGAGATGCGGCACGTCCAGGTAACCGCGGCACCAGATGGGGATGATGGCGCGTGGATTCTCCTGCGCGACCTGACGGAGGTGGTGCGCCTGCGACAGATCCGCACCGAGTTCGTTGACAACCTTTCGCATGAACTTCGGACGCCGCTCAGCACCATTCGACTGCTCGCCGAATCGATTGCTACCGCAGGAGATCGTGGCGACGCTAGCGGCGCAAAGGAGCGCGCCTCGCAGATCGAGGTAGAAGTCCTACATCTCGTGCAGATGGCGGACGAAATGCTCGATCTGGCCACACTTGAATCGGGGGAGGTGGCGCTCCGCACGGCTCCAGTCGATCTACGGGACCTAGCTCAAGAGGTTGCCACACGCTTCACCCCTGTCGCCACGCGGCACGGTGGGAAGATCCTGGTAGAAGAGGTTGGTCCCGGCCCGTGGATGGTGCCAGGGGATCGCGATCGACTGCGGCAGGTGTTCGCAAACCTCGTGCATAACGGCGTGAAGTACAGCCGACCAGAGGGTAAGGTCACCATTCGCCTCTCCAGATCCTCAGCCACTGAGTCGAACCCATTCGTGGAGATCCACGTCGCAGATGAGGGGATCGGCATCGAACGTCGGCACCTTTCGCGCATCTTTGAGCGTTTCTATACGGTTGAGCGCATTCCAAACGAGACCCCCTCAGTGGGCGGCGCAGGAACTGGACTTGGGCTTGCGATCGCGCGTCACGCAATCCTCCGACACGGCGGGAGCATTGAGGCCGACTCCACCGTTGGGGTCGGCACGACGTTCACCATTCGCCTCCCTCTGCGCTGATCGCATCTGAGCTGGTGGAGAGGGCTGCAGCGCCACCCGCAACAGCGGCCGCACAGGCGGCAGGTCGTCCACTCCGACTCGCGCACCGTGGCGTGCATGGCGGAGCATTAGGGCACGTGGAGAACTCGCTCCCCGCACTGCTCGCTGCTGCGCCGACCGGTTGCGATGGCGTGGAGTTTGATCTGCGCTTCTCCCGTGATGGGGTCCCAGTCATCGTTCATGACGAGACCCTCGCACGCACGCATGGGGA
>JAUMDJ010000097.1:0-7196 GCA_032121895.1 Chloroflexota bacterium
ATCTGCTCGAGGCGGGCGTCCCAGATGTCCTGGTCGCACGTTGGAGTGAGCTTGCGCTCCTTGACGCTGCGGGGCATGCACCAGAACTTGATCACTGCGTTGATTGCGGGCGCCCACCGCAAGAGGGGGAGGCGCTCCGCTGGGATGAGCGCGCGGGCGGCATTCACTGCTCCAATCATGGCGAAGGGGCGCCGTTCAGTAGTGATGGGTTGCGCCTCATGCGCGCGCTTCGACGCTTTGCCCCAGAGCAACTCACTGAACTGCGACTGCCGAACGGTCCACTCCAAGAGGTTGACCGAGCCCTGCGCGCCGCAATCCTGCACCTCTACGGGCGAGAGCCGAAGAGCCGCAGCTTTCTCGATGAGGTGAGCGCGTGAGCACCCTCATGAGTGCGCTCATGATTGCGCTTGGTGGAGCGTCTGGCGCACTTGCGCGAAGCGGCGTCGATGCGCTTGCCGCGCGGCTTGGAGTCGCCGCGCCGCTCGGGACGCTCGCCATTAACGTGGGCGGATCATTCGCTGCAGGGCTGGTGGCAACACTGATCGCGGACCGGATGCTCCTGCCAGATGCTGCGCGCCCCCTAATCCTCGTTGGCCTGCTCGGGGGCTTCACCACCTTCTCCGCATTTGCACTGCAACTCTCTCGGATGGGGGAGGGTGGCGAGCTGCTGGCGCTGATCGCCTATGCGGTCGGATCAATCCTGCTTGGCGTGGCTGCCGCTTCGGCAGGCGTGGCGCTCGCCCGTGCGCTCTAGCAGTAGAAGGATCGGGTAGGCTTCCACTTCATGAGCATCAGCGCCGATCCATCCCTCACGCTCGCTGGCACGCCAGCGGCTGACGCGACGCCCGCTGTTGCCGATCTTGACGTCATCGTCTCCCTCGCGAAGCGACGCGGTTTCGTCTTTCCAAGCTCAGAGATCTATGGCGGCATCAACGCCGTCTGGGATTACGGCCCGCTCGGGGTTGAGCTAAAGAACAACGTGAAGCGTGCCTGGTGGCGCAGCATCGTCCAGGAGCGGAACGACGTGGTGGGCCTCGACGCTGGAATCTTGATGCACCCACAGGTCTGGCGCACCTCAGGACACGTTGGCTCGTTCAGCGACCCGCTCGTGGAGTGCACCGCCTGCAAGCGTCGCTACCGCCTCGACGAACTCCCAGGGACAGACGCGCTCACCCCGCTGCAACTTGCCGAAGCCGACGTGGTCACGAAGCTCGGGCTGGTCTGCCCCGACTGTGAGGGGACTCTCACCGCACCGCGTCGTTTCAACCTGATGTTCAAGACCTTCATGGGCCCAGTGGAGGAGGATGCATCTGTCATCTACCTGCGCCCGGAGACGGCACAGGGTGCATATGTTCAACATAAAAATGTCCGTGACGCAGCGCGCAAGAAGATTCCGTTCGGCATTGCGCAGGTGGGGAAGTCCTTCCGCAACGAGATCAGCCCAGGGAACTTCGTCTTCCGCATGCGTGAGTTTGAGCAGATGGAGCTGCAGATGTTTGTACGACCAGACGAGGGTGCGACCGCCGCCTTTGACGAGTGGCTCCCGCGCCGACTTGAGTGGTACAAAGCGTACGGCGTCTCGCCAGAGCGGCTCCGCGCGCGCGAGCATGCGCCTGATGAGCTGGCCCATTACGCGAAGCGCGCCATTGACGTTGAGTACCGCTTCCCATTCGGCTGGAAGGAGCTTGAGGGGGTGCATAACCGCGGTGACTTTGACCTCTCTCGTCACGCGGCGGAGAGTGGTGAGAGCCTCTCGTACTTTGATCCAGCAACGGAGCAGACCTTCACGCCGTGGGTTGTTGAGGCAGCCGCTGGCGCCGACCGCGCCGCGTTTACTTTCCTGATTGACGCGTATCGCGAAGAGATCGTGCGCGACGAGAAGCGCGTCGTACTCGGGCTGCACCCAGAGCTCGCGCCGTACAAGGTGGCGGTGCTCCCGCTGCTCAAGAAGCGTGATGACCTCGTGGAGCTTGCGCACAAGATCCGTAACGGCCTTTCGCGTGAGTTTACAGCGGTCTACGACGACACCGCCGCAATCGGAAAGCTCTACCGCCGCCAGGATGAGATCGGCACGCCGTGGTGCATCTGCGTTGATGTTGACTCTATGGATGACAATGCGGTCACGGTGCGCGACCGAGATAGCATGGAGCAGGAGCGCGTGAGTGTGGATCGACTCGAGGAGTACTTCCTCAGTAAGCTACGCGCCGCGCGACCGTAAGTCGTTAGGACTCGATCGCCCCGGTGGGCTTCTTTCCGGCCGGCCAGTACAGCTCCTTATGAATCGCTTCGTCAGGTAGTCCGTATGCGCGAAGCTCCTGCTCTGCCGCAACGATCATGTCGGGATTACCGCAGAGATAGGCGACAGCACCGTTTGCATCCACACTGAGGTCACCGAGCGCTGCGCGGATGATGCTCTCCACTCGCCCTGTTCGCCCAGTCCATCCTGCATTGGCTGGGTCGTCGGGCCGTGAGATCGTAGGGACGTACGTTGCAGGGTATTCGCCGCTCGCACTCCATCCGTTCAGGAGTTCGGCGTAGCCAATATCTGACACGTAGCTCACGCCATTTAAATAGATCGCTCGTCGTGGGCGACCATCTGCGAGGAGCGTTCGCGCCATCGAGACGAACGGTGCGATCCCCGTCCCAGATGAGATGAAGAGGTGGACGCGTTCGTCATCTGGCTGCAAAGTGAATTTCCCCTTTGGCGGTAGGACACGGAGCGCGTGTCCAACAGGGAGGGAGAAGGCGAGCGGCGTGAAGGCGCCGCCACGGACGAGTCGAAGGTAGAGCTCATAGCCTCCTGCAAGGTCGCGCGCGGATGAAGCGATTGAGTACGGCCGCTGCAGCCACTTCTCGCCGACCTTGACGCCGATCGTGACGTACTGACCAGGCTCAAATGGAACTGGGACGCCGGTCGGCTTGATCCACACCCGCGCGAGCGTTTCTGTGTCATCGATCCGCGCGGCGAGCACCGCGTTGTAAGCGGGGTCGCTGGCGAGGATTCCGAATGCTGCGGGATCCCTCTCACTTCCGCTCACATACACCTCCAGCCTTGGACCGCCGAGGGGCGGCTCGTGGTGAGTGTAGGGGAGCCCTCAGGGGCTCGCCCTGCCGCCTGGTTGACGGAGGGGGGTGCGGATGGCATCCTTCGCCCGATAGGTCTTGACACCCACGGGCAGCCGCTTTGCCCGCACCGAAGCCCTTCGAGGAGGTCAGCCAGCCGATGGCATCAGGAAGTGTTGCCGAGGTGAAGAGCCGACTCGCCGTCGCCGACGTTGTCGGCGAAACGGTGCAGCTCAAGAAGGCTGGCAGCACGCTCAAGGGGCTCTGCCCGTTCCATGGGGAGAAGACTCCGTCGTTTGTGGTCACTCCAGCACGAGAGTCATGGAAGTGTTTCGGATGCGGGAAGGGGGGCGACATCTTCACCTTTGTGATGGAGCGCGACAACCTGCCGTTTGGCGAAGCACTCACCCTACTCGCCGCCAAGGCGGGCGTCGTCCTTGACGAGCGCAGCCGTGCCGAAGATGTGCGCCGCGCGCGCCTCCGCGAAGTACTTGAGGGGGCGGTGAGTTTCTATCACGCCATCCTCACCAGCCATGATCTCGGTAAGCCGGCGCTTGAGTACCTACATGCGCGCGGCTTCACCGATGCAACGATCGAGTCACAGCGCCTCGGCTGGGCACCAGAGTCGTGGGACGCCTGCTCGAAGGCGCTGGCCGCCAAGCGCGGTGCAACCCCAGAAGAGTTGGAGGCGGTGGGCCTCACCACTGATCGCGGTGGCGGTCGCGGAGCGTACGACCGTTTTCGCGCGCGCGTGATCTTCCCGATTCGAGATGCGAGTGGCAAGATCACGGGGCTTGGTGGCCGTCTCCTCCCCGTTGATGATGCGCGAGGGGATCATGGACCGAAGTATCTGAACAGCGCCGCCACGCCACTCTTTGATAAGTCGCGCACGCTCTACCTCATTGACAAGGCGAAGCCAGCGATTCGCAAGGGCGGTACCGCGGTCCTTGTAGAGGGGTATACCGACGCACTTATGGCGCATCAGTCTGGATTTGAGAATGTCGTTGCGAGCATGGGGACGGCGCTGACACCAGCACAGGTGGCGCTCCTCCTTCGCTACGGCTCAAAGATTGTGCTCGCCTATGACGTAGATGCGGCGGGTGCAAAAGCGGGTGCGTTTGGTGCGACCGAACTTCTTCGCCTTGTCACTGAGCTCGCGGGCACAACCGACGGGCCGTCGCTTGTTGATGTTGGAATCGTCAAGCTCCCTGATGGCAAAGACCCCGATGAGGTGGTGCGCGATCAACCAGACGTCTGGCGCGCTGCGGTGGAGCGACCGATCCCTGTTGTTGAGTACTTGATTGAAGAGGCGGCGAACGCACACGATCTTCGCGATCTCGGTGGACGAAAGCGTGCGGTTGATGCAATCAAGCCAACCCTACGGGCGTTGCGCGATCCAGTGATCCGCGATGGATACGCCGCTGCCGCGGCACGAAGGATTGGTGTGGACGAATCCACGATTCGTGAAGCGATGCGCAAGCCGGGCAGCGAAAGTGCGGCCTCTGCGTCAGACGGACGGATTTCGGCCGATCGCGTGCGAGCGGCAGACCTTGAAGGGGATATCACCTCAATCCTCGCGGGCGTATCCGCGCCGGAGGCAGAGTTGCTTCGACTCTTGATCCTTGCGCCAGCAGAGCGCCTCCGCGTGCGTGACTCGCTCGGCGATGAACTCTTCTCGAGTGGACTTGCACGATCACTCTGGCACGGCCTCCGCGCCGCACTCGACGCCACGATAGAAGCGGGCGCCTCGGTGGCGAGCGGGGAGCAGATCCCTGCCGCGGTGCAGGGGGAAGAGCGCCGACTCGCCCAGGCGCTCCTTGCGCGTGAGAGCCAGCCCGTCACCCTTGAGCGAATCCGCATCGGCATTGATCAGACCGCGCTCCGACTTGAGGCGGATCGCCTTGAAGAGGCGATGGCCTGGGCACGTTCAGAGATCGCAGAGGCGGAGCGCGCCGCGGATGTCACACGCGTACGGGAACTCATGGAGCAGGGACGAGAGTTGAGTTCAAAGCGTAAGGTCTTGGATCGGCGCCTGATGGCCGCCGGCGTAATGACCGCAGGGAAGGGGGGCACACGATGACCGCAAAGAAGAGCGCACCAGTGACAAAGCCCGCAGCGCCACTCGCGGCAAAGACCACTTCAAAGCCTGCGCCGAAAGCCGCGCCTAAGGCTGCTCTGAAAGTTGGCGCCAAGCTCGTGGCAACAAAGCCTGCGCCAACAAAGTCCGCGCCAACAAAGTCCGCGCCAACAAAGTCCGCCAAGCCTGCCTCGACCCCCGCCGCGAAGAAGGCGTCACTCGTAACGCCAGCCAAGAGGGTTGCTCCAAAGAAGATCGCACCAAAGCCCGCAGTAAAGCCTTCGACAAAGTCCACCGCAAAGCCCGCGGCAAAGTCCGCCACAAAGCCCGCCGCAACGAAGAAGGCTCCCGCAAAGCCCGCGGCAAAGTCCGCCACAACGAAGAAGGCTCCCGCAAAGCCCGCCACAAAACCAGCGGCAAAGCCTGCCGCAAAGCCTGGGAAGGGGAGCACAACGAAGAAGGGTGCTGCGCCAAAAACCTCAGCGGCGAAGCCTGTAGCAGGGAAGCCTGCAGCGGCGAAGCCCGGAGCGGCGAAGCTGGCGTTGCCAGCAAAGGGGGCGAAGCCTGGGAAGGGTGTCGCAGCAGAGGTCGACCCAACGGCGAAGCTCGCAGGGATTGCCGAGCCTGGTGCTGGTGATCTCGCGGAGATCGAGGCGGACGGCGTAGAGATTCTTGATCCAGAGGCGGCTGCAGCGGCGCTTCTTGAGGTGGCAGCCCCTGAAGTTGCGAAGGCTGCGGAGGCGGTTGTAGAAACCGTCACGGAGTCAACTGGCATTGACGATCCGGTCCGTATGTATCTTAAGGAGATCGGTCGCGTCGGCCTCCTCACGGCGGAAGAGGAGGTCGTCCTCGCAAAGATGATTGAGCTTGGTGAGCAGATGGCGGACGAGCCGTGGAAGGCCGTCTACAACCTGCACCAATGGACGTACCATGAGACGGAGCTGAAGACGCGTAAGAAGAAGGAGTGGTACCGCTTTGATCCCGTCTTGGCGGAGAAGGCGCACGCTACCTTCCGTGAGGCAATCGCGTTCTACGTAAAAAAGCAGAAGCTCGGCGAGTGCAAGATCACAGGCTTTGACAAGGCGGCGCGAGACGCAGCGGCCATGCCGGGTGGCGACACGCTGCAGAAGAACCTGCTTGTGGCGAAGAGTCTCGTGAAAGCGTTCAACGATCCAAGCAAGCGCAACACCGCCGCGAAGACGCAAGAGCTTGTGGACTTCGCCTTCCAAGCGGTGAGCTCGGGCGACCTGAACAGCCGCGACAACCCGGTGCTGAGCAAGCTCTTCGTCTGGTCGCGTGATGAGATCGCTTGGCCTGCCTCAGAGGCGTATGTGCAGTCAGGGAAATACGTCGGAGCAGCGGGCGAGGATTGGCTGCGCGCAGGTGGCTGGGATCCTGAGAACCCAGCACTCGGCAAGCTCCGTGGTCGTGAAGGGGCGGTGGTGCAGCTCGGCTGGCGCGGACGCGAGGAGCTGACCAAGGCGAACCTGCGGCTCGTCGTCTCAATCGCGAAGAAGTACATCGGCCGCGGCATGAGCTTCCTTGATCTGATTCAAGAAGGGAACATCGGTCTGATTCGCGCGGTTGAGAAGTTTGAGTACATCAAGGGCTTCAAGTTCTCTACCTATGCAACCTGGTGGATTCGTCAGGCGATCACGCGAGCGATCGCCGATCAGGCGCGCACGATCCGCATTCCGGTGCACATGTACGAGCAGTTGAATCGGCTGACGCGTATTCAGCGTCAGCTCTTCCAGGAGCTCGGTCGCGAGGCGACTGATGAAGAGATCGCCACGGAGTTGACCAAGGTCACTGAGACCGAGGTCACGGCGGAGCGCGTCCGCGAGATGCGGAAGGTGAGCCAGGAGCCAGTCTCGCTGGAGACACCGATCGGTGAAGAGGAAGACAGCCACCTCGGTGACTTTATTGAGGATAAGGCGGCGAAGAAGCCAGACGAGGCGGCGAACAGTCAGCTGCTGAGTGAGCAGATCGTTGCGACGCTCGAGTCGCTGAGCGCGCGCGAGCAGCGGGTGCTGCGGCTACGCTTCGGCCTTGAGGA
>JAUMDJ010000098.1:0-3406 GCA_032121895.1 Chloroflexota bacterium
GTCAAGAGGGGATTCAGCAGCCACGCGGCATGGTCGCCTTCCGACTCGAAGCGCGCGCCCACCTGATCACCGCTGGCGCAACTGCAATTCAGAACCTGGAGAAGTGTGTGCAGGCGGCTGGTATCGCTGTTGACGATTATGTGCCGTCCTCTCTGGCCGCATCTGAGTTGACGCTCACCGACACCGAGCGTGAACTAGGAACCGTGCTTGTAGATCTTGGCGCAGAGACGTGTGACATCGCCATCTTCCATAACAACGCCGTCGTGCACAGTGCCGTTCTGCCGATCGGCGCCGCCTTTGTGACGCGCGATGTTGCGATTGGCCTCAAGACGAGCATTGCCGCTGCCGAAGAGCTAAAGATCAACTATGGAACCTGCGATCTGCGCACCGTGAGTGTGAGCGAGCAGTACACGGTTCCAAACGAGCCGGGTGGCCGTCGGATTGAGCGGATCGAGCTTGCACGCATTATTGAGTCGCGCATGAGTGAGATGTTTGAGCTCATTGCTGGCGTGATCGCCGTTGCAGGACCTGAGGCGACCAGCGCTGGCGTCGTTCTGACAGGTGGTGGCTCCCAGCTTGACGGGATCACGACGCTCGCGCGGGATATCTTGAAGGCCCCAGTCCGTGTTGCAGCTCCAGACGGGCCCCTACTCGGCATCCTTGATGACTTCCATGGTCCATCAAGTGCTGCCACCCTCGGACTCTTCTCGTGGGTTGCCCGAAGCATGGGCGAGATCGGCATTGCAGAAGAGCCGCAGGCTGGACTTGGCGGTCGCCTTTCCGGCGGCCTCAAGAGCCTCTTCTCTCGCCTCCGAGGCTAGTTCCGTCCGACCGGACGCGACCCCGCCGCGGGCACCCTGCGGACTCGTCACAGCAACCCCTTCTGGAACCCTGAGGACGCTGCTACACTTCGGCAAGCCGACGGGAGGGCGGCCGCGAAGGCAGGGGAGACTCTGTATCGCGGACGACGTTCGGCAGTAAGCGGAGGGAGAGGCCGATGGCTTCGCAAACTGAAAACTTTGCGCTGATCCGCGTCGTTGGCGTCGGTGGCGCTGGCTCAAATGCGGTCAACCGCATGATCCGCGCGGAGCTACTCGGCGTTGAGTTTATTGCGGTGAATACCGATGCGCAGGCGCTCGTTAAATCCCACGCCCCCACCCGCATCCGTATTGGTGACGCGATCTCTCGCGGCCTCGGCGCTGGCGGCGACTCCGCAGTTGGCGAGCGCGCGGCGCATGAAGATCTAGAGAATCTCCGCAAGGCGCTTGACGGATCTGACCTTGTCTTCGTCACTGCAGGAATGGGGGGTGGTACCGGCTCCGGGGCGGCCCCAGTGGTAGCAAAAGTTGCCAAGGATCTCGGTGCCCTGACGATCGGCATTGTCACCAAGCCATTCGAATTTGAGGGGAAGCGACGTGCAGCCGTCGCACACGCCGCAGCTGAAGAGCTGCGCAAATACGTAGACACCCTCATCGTGATTCCGAATGAGCGACTCCTAAATGTGGTCAGTCGACAAACCTCAATGGAAGACTCCTTCAGGATTGCCGACGATGTCCTCCGCCAGGCCGTCCAAGGCGTGAGCGATGTCATCACGGTTCCAGGGATCATTAATCTTGACTTCGCTGATGTGCGGAGCATCATGAAAGAGGCTGGCTCTGCGCTGATGGGAATCGGACGTGCCAGTGGTGAGAATCGTGCCCGCGCCGCCGCAGAGCTTGCAATCTTGTCGCCGCTCCTCGAACTTGATATCCAGGGTGCAACAGGCGTGCTAGTGAACGTTGCGGCATCTTCCACGGTGACGCTGTACGAAGTGAATGAGGCGATCAATCACATCACGGAGCGCGCCGATCCAGAGGCGAACATTATCTTCGGCACATCGCTTGACGAGACGCTTGCAGATGAAGTCCAGATCACGGTGATCGCGACAGGATTCGCAGGGAACGCACGCAGCCAGTCATTTGCTGCTGCGTCCCAGCGCTCCGAGTATCCGTACGGCGGCGCTGACACTGCGACCCCGCGCTGGAGCTCCACGGCAGAGTCCAGTGCACCTTCAGTTAGTGCATCTCCCATGGGTGGCACGACTTCAACGGCTCAGCCGTCAGCCACGCCAACGTGGACTCCGGTAACGCACCCAGCCGTTGCAGAGCCATCTGGAGATGGTGCGCAAAGGACTGACGGGAGTGTGACCCCATCGCCAGTCCCGAGTGACGAGCTGGAGATTCCCGCCTTCCTCCGTCGCCGCTCCTAGCCGTCAATGCGTTCCGCTGCTGAACAGCTTGTAACCCTTCGCGCCCAGATTCGCGCCGCTGAGGAGCGCGCTGGTCGTGCGCCAGAGAGCTGCGCACTCCTTGCCGTGAGTAAGGGGGTTTCTGCCGAACGCGTGGCCGAGGTGATTGATGCCGGCCAGCGTCACTTTGGCGAGAATCGCGTACAGGAGCTTGAAGAGAAGCGCGCAGCCGTCGCCCTCCTTCGTCCGAAGGTTGAGACTCATTGGGAACTAATTGGACCACTCCAGAGCAATAAGCTGCGCCGTGCGCTCGCTGTTGCCGATCGCATTACCTCTGTTGATCGCATGGATCTTCTTGTGAAGGTGGTCGGCGCCTCCAAGGAAGTCCCAAGGGTGATCTCCATCGCACTGCAAGTAAACAGTGATGAGGACCCCGCAAAGGCTGGTTTCGCACCTGCGGAGCTGCGGGAAGCACTGCCTGACGTGTCGCAGCTTCTTCGTGGCACCAGCGTCGTGATTGACGGGCTGATGATGATCGGTCGGCTCACGGACGACCAGGCTGAAGCACGGCGCAGTGTTGCCGCGTTCGCCTCCTATGCCACCGCACTTCGAGTGGCGGCGGCGGAGGCTGGCCTCACCATTGGCCCCCTCCTCTCAGCGGGGATGAGCGGCGATTTTGAGGTCGCCATTGAGGAGGGTGCGACGCAGGTCCGGCTCGGCAGCGCACTCTTCGGCGCGCGCGGCTAACCTTTCGCTATGGGCTTCACCCCGTTGCTTGCGATCGATCTGATTCTGCAGACACTCTGGTTTGTTGTGCTCGGGCGCGTGTTGATCTCATGGGTGGACCGCTCTGGGACTGGGCGCGTCTCCCGAATACTGATTGACATGAGTGAGCCGATCCTCGGGCCCGTCCGTCGAATTCTCCCTTCCACTGCAGGAATCGACTTCTCTCCGATCGTGGTGATGATCCTGCTGCAGTTCCTGCGCCGCCTCATCTAAAGACACGCAGATCAGTAGGGGATTCGTCTAGAATCCACTCCTCGGGCGATTAGCTCAGTTGGTTAGAGCGCACGGTTCACATCCGTGAGGTCACTGGTTCGAGTCCAGTATCGCCCACCACGTTGTGAGTTACTGCTTCGCCATCCTTCGCAGAACCGCCGGCATGATGCCACCTTCGCG
>JAUMDJ010000099.1:0-1924 GCA_032121895.1 Chloroflexota bacterium
GCCGTTGGAAGCTCGGAGGGGAGCCAGTGAGCAAGATCGGCGTGCTCGGCGGAACGTTTGATCCGATTCACGACGGACACCTTGCGCTCGGCCAAGCTGCGTGTGACCTGCTGAAACTAGATCGCGTGATCTTCGTCCCCGCCGCACGGCCACCGCATAAGGTGAACGACCGAGTGACCGCCGCTGAGACGCGATGCGAGATGGTTGAACTTGCGATTGCGGGAAACCCGAACTTTGAGTTGAGTCGAACGGAGCTTGATCGACCAGGACTCTCTTTCACCGTTGATACGCTGCGTGAGATTGCCGCGTCGGCAGCACCAGGTGCCCCACATGAGCTCTATCTGATCCTCTCAGTTGAATCACTTCTCGGATTCCATGAATGGGAAGACCCAACCGCCATCCTTGACCTCGCTCGTGTTGCGGCGCTGCCGCGTCCAGGGACGCCAACTCCCGACCGCGCCTGGCTGAAGCGACACTTCCCCGGGCGTGAGGATCGCTTCCTATACCTCGACGGTTTCCACCTCTCACATGCGAGCCGAGAGCTGCGAGCGCTCGCCGCGCGAGGTCGTTCACTTCGATACCTCGTGCCGAATCCCGTGGCGGAGTACATCAAGAAGAGTGGTCTCTACCTGGATCGACCAGAACTCGTGCTGAAGCGACCGATCGAGCCAGACGATATTCCCGTGGATCCTGCAACCTGATGTCTCGGGTAGGCTGAGCGGGTGATCCCACCGCAGCGCAGCATTGAGCCACACGATCTTGCGCGGAGGGTCGCCCTTCTGGCTGAGGATAAGAAGGCGGCAGACATCATCGTATTAGACGTTGCTGGCCTCACCACCATTGCTGAAGCGTTTGTGATCTGCACCGGAGGGTCAGAGCCACAACTTGCGGCAATCACCGCGAACATTGTTGACGGCATGGCGGCTGAGGGAGTGACACCTGCGCACCGTCATCGTGCTCCGTCGTCCCACTGGATCGTCCTTGACTATGGCAGCGTGATCGTGCACATCTTTACGCCACCTGAGCGCGAGTTTTACAAGTTAGAGCAGCTCTGGGCTTCAGCGAAGGTCTTGCTCCGCATTCAATAGATTTAGCCGATCCGCGTCGCGCTCCATCGGGTGAGCGCAGGGCCCCAGGCACGCTCGCCGTCACCCTTTGAGATCGCGTCGAGTTCCACCAATCCCGTGATCGCATCGGCGATCTCTCGTCCGCTCCACCGCCGTGCCGCCTCCGCAAGCTTCCCTGCGGGGTATTCGTGCATTCCGATCTCCCGTGCGACCTGTGCCAGTGGGCGACCATCTTCCACCACCGCCCCATGGATCTGCGCAAGGTCACGAAACTTCCGATGCAGTGTTGACACCACCATGGGGCCAGGTTCGCTGATTGCACGCCCAAGATGCTTCGCTGCAAGAGGACCGCTGCGCGCCACGATCGCATCTGCAAACGCAAAGAGCGAACCGATCCCGCGATCTGCAACCAGCGCGTCCACTGCGCGCACAGAGATTGCGCCCGTTGGTACCGCGAGCATCAGCTTCTCAAGTTCAATTGCCGCCGTCATTCGCATCCCACTGCGGTCAAGGTCGGGCTCGCGGACTTCAGCACCGAGTCGCTCGGCAATCTCCTTTGCTGCATCACCCGCAATCTCGTGCCCCGCCGCCTGCGCGCGCTGCAAGATCCATGAGCCGAGTTCGCCAGGACCTGGTGAGATGCAGTTCACCACAGCACCACCAACATCTTGCACAAGCAGACCGAGTTCGCCTGGTCCTTCGGGTCGTGCCCCCTTCAGGTTGGGTCGTCGCGCGCGCTGGTCAATCAGCGCGACCGCATTCCCAGGCGCAATATTGGCGAGTGCAGCGGCGACGCCGGCGCGCAACTCTTTCGTTGCGGAGAGCCGACCCGCCCCTGCGACCACCGCAAGCGTTCC